>CAZYYR010000025.1:0-17649 GCA_964651465.1 uncultured Nitrosospira sp. | reverse complement strand
CAACATATTTTTGCCGCAGGCGATTGCTCCACCTACAATTCTTTCGGCTCGAACGCGATGACGGCGCAATCTGCTGTGCGCAAGGGAATGCTAGTCGCACGGAATATCCTGCGGCATTCAAGCCTCGTCAAATTACTTGAACCGTACTTACATCACGATCTGGGATACGTCATCAGCCTTGGGCCCGCAGATGCGGTAGGCTGGCTGGCAGCGGAAAGGAATGTGACGAGCGGAATACCGGCCCTGCTGATCAAGGAACTGGTGGAAGCGCAGTATGATCTGCTGTTAACGGGAACAGACACCTATCTCGTATGAAGAAAATACATGACACACTACAAGGAGTGACGATTTCTGGTAATTTTGCGCCAAAATCTTTTAAGTTCGTCTAAAATCCGGTATTTTCAGGATAGTCGATACGATCAATCCTTGCTGAAACCATTTTCCGATCACATATTCATAGAATTCCTGATCAGGTGAAAGCATGGAACCCGCGCGTGTCGCGAGAATCTTTCCCTTTTCGGTCAGAAGCACATGGCCGAGATCCAGCTGGTTATCTGCTTCGAAAGGAAACTGAATCTTGGTCGCGCGGCCGAAATAAAACAGACGGGTATGGCGGCCGAGTTTCTTTTTCACGTAGCCAGCCGGTTCGAGGGAAATGAGGCCCAGGGCCTTCAGATGCTGCAAAGCCTGCAGGTCGATGCCGCGCCTTGTATAAATCTCATGCTCGGGCTCATAGATCAGGGGCAGCGGTTCCCCCTGGACCCAGGCAAATCGGCAGAGTGGCGCGATCAGTGCAATAGCCTGCTCATCCACGTCACCTGTTTCGTTATCGGTCGCCATCCACGCTTGGTTGGGCTGGTTGGGCTGGTTGGATTAAGCAGCGGCCTTCGGCGCTTTCATCCTGTTGCGGGACAATCGCCGACTCGACCGGTGATCAACCCGTGAAAATGCCTAAAGTTTATGGCCACGGCGCACAAGTTCCTCATTGAGTTTGTCGAGGAAGGCCAAATTTTTCTTCCGTTGCGCATCCCCCTTGTACCAGGAAAAGCAGGCTAGTATGCCCAGGACGATAATCAGTGTGTTCATTACCGTGGGCTCGCCAAAAAACAGATCGGTAAGTCCCGTAAGGAATGCGAACGCACCCATCAGACCTGTCCAATCCAGGAATCTGTTTGTCCAGGTAATCTCCTGGCGCTTGGTGCACCAAGCTTGAAGTTGTTCCCTTATCGACAGCAGTTCCGCTTCGCTCCAATCTGCAAGATCCATCAACATGCCCCGTTTGAATTCCGTTCAGCAACGGCGCTGATAAAACGCCATGATACGATCTTCCGTATTGCTCCGGTAATCGCTTGCAAAATTATAACCTATCGGGATGCTGCCGGCGGATAAGCGCCACTACTCCAGTCGCGCATCCATCGTGATCCTTGCATTCATGAGTTTCGATACCGGACAGCCGTCTTTTGCCTTGTTCGCGACTTCCTGAAATCTCTCTTCGTTCGCGATACGAATCCTGGCCACCACCCGCAAGTGGCTGGCAGTGATTTCGAACCCTCCTGCCGTCTTGTCTATGGTAACCTCGGCATGGGTTTCGATCCGTTCCGGCGTCAACCCGGCTTCTCCCAGCATCAGGGAAAGCGCCATCGAGAAACAGCCGGCGTGAGCCGCTGCAATCAACTCTTCCGGGTTTGTGCCCTTTCCATCCTCGAATCGGGACTTGAAACCGTACGGCACTTCCTTGAGCACGCCGGTTTCGGTGGAAATGGTGCCACCCCCCTCCTTGACGTCTCCTTCCCAGACTGCCCAAGCTTTCTTTGTGGCCATGATTATCTCCATGAGGGTAATTGACTGTAACAGGACCGATTGTTCCCGCGTCAGGTCCATAAAGGGTCCAGTATGTCGATGAAATACCTGCAGGTCTGTGCGGCTGCCCACGAACCACTGATCAAGGCGCGGATGCGCCTCGGCCAAGCGCGAGGGTGGGGAGTTGCAGAGGAGAATAGCAATAAAAAAGCCGGGATGAGCCGGCTTTTTTAAATGGTACGAAGGGACTGCAAAGCGCTTCCCTACTCGTCAGATTTCCCTCCCGCAGATGCAGCGGGCAGTTCAGGACGGTCCAGCAATTCGACCAGGGCCATGGGTGCGTTATCCCCCTGGCGGAATCCGAATTTCAGTATGCGTAGATAGCCCCCATTGCGCATCTGGTAACGTGGGCCAAGTTCATTGAAAAGCTTGCCTACCATGTCACGGTCGCGCAACCGGTTGAACGCCAGGCGCCGATTTGCCAGCGACGGCTTTTTACCCAGCGTTATCATTGGCTCGATCACCCTGCGCAATTCTTTTGCCTTCGGCAATGTCGTCTTGATGATCTCATGCTTCAGCAGCGAATTAGTCATATTACGCAGCATTGCCAGGCGATGGCTGCTTGTGCGATTGAGCTTTCTTAATCCGTTATGGTGCCGCATGGGTGGTTTCCTTTTTACCTTTATCAAGATTGGAAGGGGGCCAGCTTTCCAACTTCATGCCCAGCATCAATCCACGCGATGCCAATACTTCCTTGATCTCGTTCAGAGATTTTCTGCCCAGATTGGGAGTTTTTAACAATTCCGTCTCGGTACGCTGGATCAGGTCGCCAATATAGTAGATATTCTCCGCCTTGAGGCAATTTGCAGACCGTACTGTGAGTTCGAGATCATCCACGGGACGCAGCAGTACGGGATCGATCTGCGGCAGTTTCGGCTGCTCCACGGGCATGGGCGTGCCTTTGAGGTCCGCGAATACGGAAAGCTGTTCCACCAGGACTTTTGCGGCATACCGGATCGCTTCTTCCGGATCGACCACACCGTTCGTCTCGATATCCATGATCAGCTTGTCGAGGTCGGTACGCTGCTCTACGCGCGCACTTTCCACCGCATAACTGACGCGCTGGACGGGGCTGAAAGATGCATCCAGCAAAATGCTGCCGATGGCACGGCTTTCATTTGCCAGCTGCCGCACCGTTCCCGGTACGTACCCACGCCCGAGTTCCACCTTGATCTGCATATCCAGTTTCCCGCCTGCAGTCAGGTGCGCGACAACGTGATCGGGGTTGATGATCTCCACATCGTGTATCGCCTCGATATCACCGGCTGTGACGGTCCCTTCACCTTTTTTCTTGAGGGTAAGCAAAGCTTCCGTCCTGTTATGCAGCTTCAGGACGATTCCCTTGAGATTGAGCAAAATGTCGACAACATCCTCCTGCACGCCATCCAGGGCCGAATACTCATGCACCACGCCGCTGATCTGTACCTCAGTGGGCGCAAAACCGGGCATGGACGACAACAAGACCCGCCGCAGCGCGTTGCCCAGTGTATGCCCGTAACCGCGCTCAAACGGTTCCATGGTAATTCTGGCATGCAGCGGCGAAATATTCTGGACGTCGATAATGCGCGGCGTAAGAAAAGTGTTACTTGCCATAACCTGATCCTTTTGCGGAAAGCCTGACGGTTGATTACTTGGAATACAATTCGATCACTAAGGATTCGTTGATGCTCGAAGGCAACTCCGATCGCTCGGGCTTGGCCTTGAATACCCCCTTCATCGCCTTGACATCCATCTCTATCCATTCCGGAAAGGTGCGCTGCTCAGCTGATTCGACCGCCGCCTTGATACGTAAATGGGATTTCGCCTTCTCCGCAATCTCTATCACGTCGCCCGGCTTTACCTGATAGGAGGGAATGTTGACCTTGCGATCATTGACCAGGATTCCATTATGCCGCACGATCTGACGCGCCTCCGAACGTGAAGCTCCAAAACCCATGCGATATGAAACGGTGTCCAGGCGGCACTCCAGCAGCTGCAGCAGACTCTCACCGGTAATACCCGGTTGCCGCTCAGCCGATTCGTAACCATTGCGAAACTGACGCTCCAGCACGCCGTAGATCCGGCGCAGCTTCTGTTTTTCGCGTAACTGCACCCCATAGTCCGACAGCCGCCCGCTTTTCTGTCCGTGCTGGCCCGGCGCATAATTCCTGCGTTCGATGGCGCATTTGTCGGTAAAACACTTCTCGCCTTTCAGGAACAGCTTCTCCCCTTCCCGGCGACACTGGCGGCACTTGGGATCAAGACTTCTAGCCACACTTGCTCCTTAAATACGACGTTTCTTCGGGGGACGGCAGCCATTATGCGGAACGGGTGTCACATCCGAAATACTGGTAATTTTGAAACCTGCGGCGTTCAGCGCTCGCACTGCGGATTCCCGCCCCGGGCCGGGCCCCTTGATTCGCACCTCGAGATTCTTTACCCCATATTCCTGCGCCACCTTTCCAGCTTGCTCGGCTGCCACCTGGGCGGCAAATGGCGTACTTTTGCGCGACCCTTTGAATCCTGCTCCACCGGACGTCGCCCACGAAAGCGCATTGCCCTGACGATCCGTGATCGTCACAATAGTATTGTTGAATGACGCGTGAACATGAGCTATTCCTTCCGCTACGTTTTTTTTGACTTTTTTGCGTACTCGCGTGGCTGCTTTTACCATATCGAAATATTCCTCTGCACTACATCGCTCAATTGGCCCGAATATCGCTTACTTCTTTGCACTGGAAGCCCGAACCGCCTTGCGCGGCCCCTTGCGTGTCCTGGCATTGGTCCGGGTCCGCTGCCCCCGCACCGGCAGACCGCGGCGGTGGCGTAAGCCTCGATAGCAGCTGAGATCCATCAGGCGCTTGATGTTCATCGATATCTCACGCCGAAGATCGCCCTCAACCGCAAATTTCGCTACGCTATCTCGCAGCTTGTCCATTTGCACGTCCGTCACATCTTTTATCTTCGTCGATGCGACAATGCCGGCCGCGGTACAAATTTGCCTCGCCCGTGTACGACCGATACCGTAAATTGCGGTCAGCGCGATTTCGGCATGCTGATGATTGGGAATATTTACTCCAGCAATTCGGGCCATACTATCTTCCTAGCAAAATTTTGAATTATAACACCTGAAGCGATGCATGCGCCTAACCCTGGCGCTGCTTGTGCCTGGGATCCGTACAAATGACCCGCACCACCCGGTTGCGTCTGATGATCTTGCAATTGCGGCAAATCTTTTTTACCGAAGCCAGTACTTTCATGGTTGTTTCCTCTCCCGCTATTTGGCGCGAAATGTAATTCGCGCCCTGCTCAAATCGTAGGGCGTCAGGTCGACCGTTACCTTATCCCCCGGCAGAATACGTATGTAATGCATGCGCATCTTGCCGGAGATATGGCCCAGCACGATATGTCCGTTTTCCAGCTTGACACGGAACGTCGCATTTGGCAGCGTTTCCAGTATCTCGCCCTGCATCTGTATCGTTTCTTCCTTTGCCATCCTATCCTTGATTGACTATCTCGCCGGCAGTCCGCCGCCGCCTTTGAAGTTCGTTTTCTTCAACAGGCTCTCGTACTGATGCGACATGATGTACGCCTGTACCTGTGCCATGAAATCCATGGTGACCACCACGATGATCAACAGCGAAGTACCTCCGAAGTAAAACGGTACATTCCATTTCAGGATCAGGAATTCGGGGAGCAGGCATACGAGGGTCACGTAAATCGCGCCGGCCAGGGTAAGCCGCAACATGATGCGCTCTATGTATCGGGCCGTTTGATCACCCGGCCGGATACCGGGTATGAAGGCTCCGCTCTTTTTCAGGTTCTCTGCAGTTTCTTTTGGATTGAATACCAGTGCCGTATAAAAAAAGCAGAAAAATATGATCATGGCAGCATAAAGGATGACATAAACCGGCTGACCCGGCGAGAGCGCCCCGCTCATGTCCTTGAGCCAGCTCATCGATTCCCCGGTGGAAAACCATCCCGCCAGCGTAGCCGGGAACAGGATGATGCTGGATGCGAAGATGGGCGGAATGACCCCTGACATGTTCAGCTTCAGCGGCAAATGAGAACTCTGTCCTCCGTAGACCTTGCGCCCCACCTGGCGTTTGGCGTAATTCACCAGGATCTTGCGCTGGCCACGTTCCACGAACACCACGAAAGCGGTGACTAATGTTGCGGCAAGAAAGATACCCAATGCCACCAGGAAATGCATGGCGCCAGTCCTTACCAGCTCAAGCGTTCCCCCGATTGCGCTAGGGAGTCCCGCGGCGATTCCCGCAAAAATGATCAGTGATATGCCATTGCCGATACCGCGTTCGGTAATCTGCTCGCCCAGCCACATGAGAAATATGGTACCGGTCACCAGCGTGATCACCGTGGTCAGCAGGAACATGGGCCCCGGCTCGATCACCAGTCCAGGCTGTGACTGCAAGGCGATGGATATGCCGTACCCCTGTACCAGTGCCAGACCTAACGTACCATAACGTGTGTACTGGGTAATTTTCCTGCGCCCCGACTCGCCTTCCTTCTTCAGCGCTTCCAGGTAAGGAAATGCTACCGTCCCCAACTGCATGATGATCGAAGCCGAGATATAGGGCATGATCCCCAGCGCGAAAATCGAAAATCGGGACAACGCACCTCCCGAAAACATGTTGAACATGCCGAGTATGCCACCTTCCTGCGACTCGAACAGATCCTTGAGCACGACCGGGTCGATACCTGGCACAGGAACATGGGCGCCTATGCGATAAACGACGAGCGCCAACAGCAAAAACCATAGCCGACGCTTCAAGTCGCCCAGCTTGCCGGACAGTCCGCGCAGAGATTCGTTAGCGGCCAATATCTCTCCTCTCGAACTTATTCAACACTGCCGCCAGCGGATTCGATGGCTGCTTTTGCGCCTTTAGTCGCCGCGATACCCTGCAGTTTGACCGCGCGCTCGATCTTTCCGGAAAGTATCACCTTGGCGATCGATGCGGAATGAGGAATGATCCTCGCCTGTTTCAATGCCAGGATGTCGACGGTATCCACTGCCAGCTTGTCGAGCGCGGATAATCGCACCTCAGCGGTATCCTTTTTTGTTCTCGAGACAAATCCCCGCTTGGGCAGCCGGCGTTGCAACGGCATTTGCCCTCCCTCGAAACCAACCTTGTGGAAACCGCCTGCCCTGGACTTCTGTCCCTTATGACCGCGGCCGGCGGTCTTGCCGAGACCGGATCCTATGCCACGCCCAACCCGTCGCCTGGGGTGCCTGGCCCCATCAGCCGGCTTGATGGAATTCAGTCTCATCTATTATGTCTCTCTTTTCACGAGGTAATAAATATTATTGATCATCCCCCGCACTGCCGGGGTGTCCTGAACTTCCACGCTGCTGTTGATGCCCCTGAGCCCTAATCCGCGGGCAGTTGCCCGATGTGACCGCTTCGTCCCGATGAGGCTCTTGATCAGTGTAACCTTGATCTTTTTCTGGTCGCTCACCTTGCCACCCCCGTGATTTCTTCAACGGTCTTGCCGCGCTTGGCGGCGATCTCCGCGGGCGTATTCATGGATTGCAGCCCATTCAGGGTGGCACGCACCACATTGTATGGATTGGTGGAGCCGATGCATTTGGCAAGAATATTATGCACTCCCATGACCTCAAAAATTGCGCGCATCGGACCGCCCGCAATGATCCCGGTGCCTTCGGATGCCGGTTGCATGTAGACTTTCGCGGCGCCATGCCTGCCGATAACCGGGTGCTGCAAGGTGCCGTTCCTGAGGCTGACCTTGATCATTTTGCGGCGCGCCTCATCCATCGCTTTCTGCACCGCTACCGGAACTTCACGGGATTTACCCTTGCCCATGCCAACGCCCCCATCCCCGTTTCCAACCACGGTCAATGCGGCAAAACCAAGGATACGGCCCCCTTTGACTACTTTGGTGACGCGATTGATCGCGACCATCTTTTCCTTGAGTCCATCGCCCCGATCGTCGCCTTGCGGCACCTTCCCCTGTATTCGTCCCTGCATCTTAGCCATTATTTTCCCTCGCTAGAATTTAAGGCCATGCTCGCGGGCAGCCTCAGCCAGGGCTTTTACACGCCCGTGATATTTGAAACCCGAACGGTCGAACGCGACCGTTTCGATACCCAGACCTCTGGCCTTTTCCGCCACCCGCTTGCCCACCGCTGCCGCCGCGTCCATGGTGCCGCCATTGGGCAACGCCTTGCGCAGCTCCGGTTCGAGTGTCGATGCGCTGGCCAGCACCTTGCTGCCCGCACCATCTATCAGCTGGGCATAGATATGCAGGTTGCTGCGATGCACTGCGAGACGCACCACCTTCAATTCGGCGATCTTCGCACGCGTCCGGCGCGCGCGGCGTAAACGGGATTCTGTAGGATTCGACATATTCGGCCTGGTTATTTTTTCTTGGTTTCCTTCATGACGATTACCTCGTCGCTATAACGCACGCCCTTGCCCTTGTAAGGCTCAGGCTTCCTGTAGGCCCTGACGTCCGCCGCGACCTGCCCGACCTGCTGCTTGTCCATGCCCTTGATGACGATCTCTGTTTGGGTCGGAGTTTCGACTTTGATGCCTTCCGGCATCTTATGCGCCACCGGATGAGAGAATCCAAGCGTCAAATTGAGAACATCGCCCGCAGCCTGGGCACGAAAACCCACGCCTACCAGCATCAGTTTCTTCTCAAATCCACTTGTCACGCCCTTGACCATGTTGGCCAGCAGCGCCCGGGTCGTGCCCGACATTGCATTTGCCTGCTTGGACTCACTGGTAGCCTTTACCACCAGGCTGTCACCTTCCCTCTCGATCGCAACATCCGGAACGACCGAGCGCTGCAGCGTACCCAGTGGGCCCTTTACAGCCACTTCCGAAGCCGACAGGTTTACTTCGACATTTGCCGGAATCGGCACGGGATTCTTTGCTACTCGAGACATTTCTATTTCCTCAGGCCACTATGCACAGTACTTCACCACCGACGCCGCTGGCGCGGGCCTTCCGTTCCGTCATGACACCCTTGGATGTCGAGACGATCGCCACTCCAAGCCCATTCATTACGCTGGGAAGCTTGTCGCTGGCCTTGTAGATCCGCAAGCCGGGACGACTCACGCGCTCGATTTTCTCAATGACTGGACGTCCGGCATAATATTTCAGACTGATATCCAGCACAGGCTTGCCATCTGCTTCATGGACCGCAAAGTCCTCGACATAACCTTCGTCCTTCAAAACCTGCGCAATTGCTGCCTTAAGTTTGGAAGCGGGCATCGCAACAGATGTTTTTTCGGAAAGCTGCGCATTACGAATCCGCGTCAGCATATCGGCGATAGGGTCACTCATGCTCATCTAGGAATACCTCTAGCAATCCAATTTTCGTAACAGGCACATACGCAATCTCCGAAAAGATCCCATTGATGATGCTGGATCCATTTTCCGGTAGCTCCGATCCATGCCGGAAGCCCCAGCTGGGAACCGTCCGCCAACTTACCAGCTCGCCTTGATGATGCCTGGAATCTGCCCGCTCATCGCGATGTCGCGCAACTTCCCGCGCCCCAGGCCGAACTTCCGGTATACGCCGCGGGGACGACCGGTCAGCGCGCAGCGATTGCGCAGGCGCACCGGACTGGAATTGCGCGGCAACATCTGCAGCTTGATTCTGGCGGAATGACGATCTTCGTCATTCGCACCGGCATCGTTGATGATAGCCAGCAGTTCCGCACGCCTTTCGGCAAATTTCCTGACGGTTTCGCGTCGTTTCAGGTCCCGGTTGATTACAGCTATTTTGGCCATGCTACTCTCAATTTTTAAACGGAAATTTGAACGCCGCCAGCAGCGCCTTGGCTTCTGCGTCTGTTTTCGCCGTGGTTGTGATTGTGATATTCATGCCACGCAATGCATCGATCTTGTCGTACTCGACTTCCGGAAAGATGATCTGTTCCTTGATGCCCATGTTGTAATTGCCGCGGCCATCGAAGGACTTGCCGGAAACGCCGCGAAAGTCGCGAATGCGCGGTATCGCCACGCTTACGAGCCGATCGAGGAATTCATACATGCGGACACGACGTAAAGTCACCATGCAGCCCACCGGGTACCCATCCCGAACCTTGAACGTGGCGATGGATTTTCTTGCCTTCGTTACCACCGGCTTCTGCCCGGCAATCTTCTGCATGTCGCTGACCGCACTATCCATGATCTTCTTGTCGGCCACGGCTTCGCCCACACCCATGTTCAACGTGATCTTGCTGATGCGCGGCACCTCCATCACGGACTGGTACCCGAACTGTTCCATCAGCTGCTGCACGATGGTGCTGCGATAGTATTCCTGTAAACGAGCCATATGTTTCCTGTTTTCCCTTTACCTTCTTCAGGCATCCAGCAAGTCGCCGCTGGACTTGAAATAACGGACTCTGCCCTTGCCCTCTAGCGTTTTGAAACCGACCCGGTCGGGTTTCCTCGTGGCGGGGTTATAAATCGCCACGTTGGAAACCTGGATGGGACTTTCCATCTCGACGATTCCACCCGCTGATCCCTTGTTGGGATTGGGCCGCTGATGCTTCTTGACCTTATTGGCGCCCTCGATGATCACCAGGTCTGCGCTTACGATCCGCAAAACGGTCCCGCGTTTGCCTTTGTCCTTGCCGGTAATGATGACAACATCATCACCTTTCCTTATTTTTCGCATAAAAATTCCCTGTTGCGCGCTTACAGAACTTCCGGCGCAAGCGAAACGATCTTCATGAAACGTGCGGTCCGCAACTCGCGCGTGACCGGACCAAAAATACGGGTACCGATCGGTTCCAGCTTGGTGTTCAGCAGCACCGCCGCATTGCTGTCGAACCTGATCAGCGATCCATCGGCCCGACGCACTCCCTTTGCGGTACGAACCACCACGGCGTTATATACTTCGCCTTTCTTGACCCGGCCTCGAGGTGCAACATCTTTCACGCTGACCTTGATGATATCGCCTATGCCGGCATAACGCCGCTTGGAACCGCCCAATACCTTGATGCACATGATTGAACGTGCGCCCGTATTATCTGCAACTTGCAGGATCGATTGCATTTGGATCATTATTTACTCGCTCTATCCAACTTTTCCCGCCCAAGCCGAGGCATGGAGAGTATTGGAACCCGTCCGGGTTGAATGCCGCCGGAACCGCTGGCTGCAAAAAATTAAGGATCTGAAAAATAAAGAGGCAGAATTATAAAACAGGCCTTTCGGAAAAACAAGGCGAAGCCTTCAAATGGAGTTGTCCGCTCAGGCAGCCTGACTCGACTTCTCCATCAGTCTGACCACGCGCCAGGCCTTCGTTTTGGAATGAGGCCGACATTCTTCGATCACGACCATATCACCCTCATGAAATTCATTATGTTCGTCATGAGCATGATATTTTTTCGAACGAACCATAATCTTTCCATAAAGCATGTGCTTTACCTTGCGTTCGACCAGAACGGTCACGGTCTTTTGCATTTTGTCGCTCACGACTCTTCCATTGAGTGTGCGGCCTGAACTGGTTGCGTTTTCGCTCATGACGGGTTCACCTTCTGGCCCAGAATCGTTTTTACACGCGCAATGTCCCTGCGCACATTACGTAGTTGAGACGTATTGTTCAACTGCTGGGTAGCATGCTGCATTCTCAGGCCAAATTGCGCACGCAAAAGTTCCAGTAACTCCTGCTGGAGTTCAGCCGGCTGCTTTGCTACCAATTCTTTGACTTTCGATTTCATGATTAACCGCCTACCTGTCGTACAACGAATGTGGTCAGAATCGGCAACTTGGCAGCGGCCAGGCGAAATGCCTGGCGTGCGAGCACTTCATCCACCCCGTCCATTTCATACAAAACCTTGCCGGGCTGGATTTCTGCCACAAAGTATTCGGGGTTTCCCTTGCCATTACCCATCCGTACTTCCGCTGGCTTATGGGAAATCGGTTTGTCGGGAAAGATGCGAATCCAGATCCGGCCGCCGCGCTTGATATGGCGCGTCATCGCGCGACGCGCGGCCTCTATCTGCCTGGCGGTCAGCCTGCCACGGCCAACGGCCTTGAGCCCATACTCGCCAAAACTGACTTTGGCGCCGCGGGTGGCGACGCCTGTATTGCGTCCTTTTTGCTGCTTTCGGTATTTCGTTCTAGCTGGCTGCTGCATCTTCTACTCCTGGCACCGTCTTTTTTTTGGCAGCGCTATCTGCCGCCACCTCGCTTGCCTCGTCAGGCTTTCTCGCTGCTTTCCTTTCCCCTGCCTTGGTTTCGCCACGCGTATCCGTTCGTGTCGCCGGCTTCCTGGCTGGCCGCCTGCTCTCCGGCTCGTTTCCCGGCACGGCCAATTGCCCCGCAGAAGTGGTAGCCGTCTGATCACCCCGACCCAGTACTTCGCCCTTGAATACCCAAACCTTTATGCCGATCACCCCATAAGTCGTCTTGGCTTCGGCGATCCCATAATCCAGTTCGGCACGCAGGGTATGAAGCGGCACCCGGCCTTCCCGATACCATTCGGTACGGGCGATCTCGATACCGTTCAGGCGCCCTGAACTCATGATCTTGATGCCCTGTGCACCCAGGCGCATTGCGTTTTGTATCGCCCGCTTCATGGCGCGACGAAACATGATGCGTTTCTCCAGCTGCTGTGCGATGTTGTCGGCAATCAGCTGCGCGTCGATTTCGGGTTTGCGGATTTCCTCGATGTTCACATGTACCGGAACGCCCATGAGCTTCTGCAAGGCGGTCCTCAGAATCTCGATGTCTTCGCCCTTCTTTCCGATCACCACGCCAGGACGGGAACTGTATATCGTAATGCGGGCATTCCTGGAAGGCCGCTCGATGATCACTCGGCCGACGGATGCATGGGCCAGCTTCTTTTTCAGGTAATCCCGGACCTTGATATCTTCATTCAGCATCCCGGAAAAATTTTTTCCATTGGCGTACCATTTTGATGACCAGTTTTTCAATACAGAAAGCCGGAAACCCGTCGGATGTATTTTTTGTCCCATAACGCTTGGTACGCCTTTATTTTTTGCCGGCGTTGTCGCCAACAGTAAGAAGAATGTGGCACGTCGGCTTGACGATGCGATTGCCCCGACCTTTGGCGCGAGCACTGGTGCGCATCATCGACGGTCCTCGATCGACATAAATCGTGGATACGACCAACTCGTCTATATCCGCCCCTTCGTTGTGTTCCGCATTGGCAATAGCCGATTCCAACAGCTTGCGAATGATAACGGCACCTTTCTTGGGGCTGAAAGCAAGCAGATTCAAAGCGCGCTCCACGGACAACCCTCGGATCTGATCCGCCACGAGCCGTCCCTTCTGTTCGGATAATCTCACCCCGCGCAATACAGCTGTCGATTCCATAATAATTATCCCTATCTCTTCCCGGCCGCTTTCCTGTCCCCCGAATGCCCCTTGAACGTACGGGTATGGGAGAATTCACCGAGCTTGTGCCCCACCATGTTCTCGGTGATATAAATCGGAATATGCTGTTTGCCGTTATGTACGGCAATCGTCAAGCCGATGAAATCGGGCAGAACCGTCGAACGGCGCGACCAGGTCTTTATCGGCCGCTTGTCGTTGCCCGCCCGCGCCGATTCAACCTTGGCGAGCAGGTGCAGATCGACGAACGGACCTTTTTTTACAGAGCGTGCCATGATTCGTTATCCTTTACTTGAATAGCGGCGCCGCACGATCATGCCGTCGGTCCGCTTGTTCGTACGGGTGCGGAAACCTTTGGCCGGCGTTCCCCAAGGACTGACAGGATGACGTCCAGCTGCCGTTTTTCCTTCACCCCCGCCATGCGGATGGTCGATGGGGTTCATGACCACTCCCCTTACTGTCGGCCGGATGCCGCGCCAGCGTTGCGCACCTGCCTTGCCGATGGACTGGAGGTTATGCTCTTCGTTTCCAACCTCGCCTATGGTGGCACGACAGTTTACATGCACCTTGCGAATTTCTCCGGAACGCAGGCGCAATTGAGCGTAGCTCCCTTCGCGGGCGAGGAGCTGCGCCGATGTTCCCGCCGAGCGCGCGAGCTGAGCGCCTTTGCCGGGCATCATTTCCACGCAGTGAATGGTACTACCAACGGGAATGTTACGTAATGGCAGCGCATTGCCGTTCTTGATAGGTGCATCCGCACCGTTCATCAATTGTGCTCCGGCCTCGATGCCTGCCGGGGCGATGATATAGCGCCGCTCGCCATCGGCATAGCAAAGCAATGCGAGATTGGCGCTGCGATTCGGATCATACTCGAGTCTTTCGACCCGGGCGGCAATGCCGTCCTTGTTACGGCGAAAATCCACGATACGATAGTGATGCTTGTGGCCGCCTCCAATGTGGCGTGTCGTAATATGGCCTTTGTTGTTGCGTCCGGCTTTCTGTTTCTGTTTTTCCAGCAGGGCCGCATGCGGGGCGCCTTTATACAGCCCCGGACTGACAACCTTGACGACCGCGCGGCGACCGGGAGAGGTGGGTTTGACTTTAACCAGCGCCATTACTTGACCTCTCCTTGAGCAATATCCGAAAAATTGATTTCCTGGCCGCTCCTGATACTCACATACGCTTTCTTCCAGTTGCTGCGACGTCCAAAGAAACGTCCAAACCGCTTTTTCTTTCCCTTGACGTTGGTGACCTGCACGCTTTCCACTTCGATTTTCTGATCCTTCCACAGCAACTCGACAGCGGCCTTGACTTCGGGCTTCGTCGCGTCCTTCGCCACACGGAAAATGACGTGATTATGCTTCTCGGCGATATGCGTCGCCTTCTCCGATACCTGGGGCGACAATATCACCTGCATCAGGCGCTCCGGATTGAATGTCTGGCCGCTCATGCAAGCACCTCCTCCATTTTTGTCAACGCACCCCGCGTTATCAGCACGTTCGCAAAGCGCAGCAGGCTTACCGGATCGGCATGTCCTGCTTCCACCACCTTGACAAGCGGCAGATTGCGGGACGAAAGATAAAGATTTTCGTCCACGCCATCGGTGATGATCATGACCTCGTCCAGTCCCATATCCTTCAGTTTGCGTGCAAGTACTCCGGTTTTGGGCGTATCGAGGACGAAATTCTCCACCACGGACAGACGCTCCTCGCGAACGAGCTGGGACAGGATCGCCCCGATTCCGGCACGGTACATCTTGCGATTGACCTTGTGGCTGAAATTTTCCAGGGGGCTGTTTGGAAAGATTTTCCCACCCCCTCGCCACAGCGGACTGGAGGCCATGCCCGCCCGCGCGCGTCCCGTGCCTTTCTGCCGCCAGGGTTTCCTGGTGGACTTGGCCACTTCGGAACGCCCTTTCTGGGCACGATTGGCACTACGCGCGTTCGCCAGATACGCAGTTACCACCTGATGCACCAGAGCTTCGTTATACTCGCGACCGAAGAGGATGTCCGAAGCGGAAATGCTGGTTGCTGTCTGACCCTTGTCATCAATCAGTTTAAGTTCCATTATCCGCCCTTCCTGCTGGATTTCCCGCCACCCTTCGCTGCCCCGGCATCGCCGGCCGACCTAATCCTCTGGACCTTGACGCTCGGACGCACCATGACATCGCCGCCTTTTGATCCGGGGACCGCACCCTTGATCAGCAGCAAGCCCCGCTCGCCATCAACCCTGAGCACTTCCAGATTCTGGATCGTACGCTGTACGCTGCCGAGATGACCGGACATCCGCTTTCCCGGGAATACCCGGCCCGGATCCTGGGCCATGCCTATGGACCCGGGCACATTATGCGATCTCGAATTGCCGTGGCTGGCTCGATTGGAGCCGAACCCATGACGCTTGATTACGCCCGCGTAACCTTTGCCGATGGAGATACCGGTGATATCCACTCTCTGTCCGGCCTGAAATACATCCAGGTCGACAACCGAGCCCGGTGCGAGGGCGCCTGCCGCTTCCTCGGGAATACGGAATTCCCTGAGGACGCTGCCGGCTTCCACAGCCGCCTTGGCAAAATGACCCGCCGCAGGTTTGTTTACGCGAATGGCCCGGCGCGTCCCGAACGTGACCTGCACAGCGGAATAGCCGTCTGTAGCGACAGTTTTCACCTGGGTGATCCGATTGTTGGAAACGTCGAGCACCGTAACCGGCTGACTATCGCCATCGTCGGTAAAAATACGCGTCATGCCGACCTTGCGGCCGACGAGCCCTAAACTCATTTTAGTTACCCTTTTTATAGGTGCCGATTACAATTGATCGGCCATCCAGGCAGTTCCGAATCAGGCGTCCAAGCCGTTTTGTCCTGCCGAAAGATCGATCCCATGCGGGATTCCAGGATCTAGAGCTTTATCTCCACATCCACTCCCGCCGGCAGATCCAGTTTCATCAACGCATCCACTGTTTTGTCCGTCGGATCCATGATGTCCATCAGTCGCAGATGAGTCCGAATCTCGAATTGATCACGAGAGGTCTTGTTGACGTGCGGGGAGCGCAATACATCGAAGCGCTCGATACGAGTCGGCAAGGGTACAGGCCCCTTGACCACAGCACCTGTGCGCTTGGCAGTTTCCACAATTTCCAGCGCTGACTTATCTATCAATCGATAATCAAACGCTTTTAGACGAATACGTATTTTCTGGCTTTGCATAATCAACCTCAGGTTGGGGATTAGGATTTCGAATTGACCATCCGTGCGCCCTGTCGCTAAAAATCTTAAATCCTATCCTTGATCCTGTTAGTCCCCATCCTACTCGATAATTTTTGCCACGACGCCTGCGCCCACGGTCCTGCCGCCCTCGCGTATGGCAAACCTCAAGCCCTCTTCCATCGCAATCGGCGCAATCAGGTTCACCGTCACCGATACATTGTCCCCAGGCATCACCATCTCTGTACCCGCGGGCAACTCGATCGCCCCGGTCACATCCGTGGTCCGAAAATAAAACTGCGGTCGGTATCCCTGGAAAAAAGGCGTATGCCGACCCCCCTCTTCCTTGCTCAGAACGTATATCTCGGCAGCAAACTTGGTGTGCGGCGTAATGCTGCCAGGCTTGGCCAGCACCTGCCCGCGCTCCACTTCTTCCCGCTTGGTGCCGCGCAGCAGCACACCCACGTTGTCGCCCGCCTGTCCCTGGTCCAGAAGCTTGCGAAACATCTCCACTCCAGTGCACACGGTCTTGATCGTGGGCCGCAAGCCTACAATCTCGATGTCCTCGCCTACCTTGATGATCCCGCGCTCAACCCGGCCCGTTACCACCGTCCCGCGTCCGGATATGGAAAAAACGTCTTCCACCGGCATGAGAAAGGCTCCGTCCACCGCACGCACCGGCTCCGGTATGTAGCTGTCCAGCGCATCAGCCAGCTTGTAAATGGAAGGCTCGCCTATGTCGCTCTGGTCGCCTTCCAGCGCCTTCAGCGCAGAACCAATGACAATGGGGGTGTCGTCACCAGGAAAACTGTACTTGGACAACAACTCGCGCACTTCCATTTCCACCAGTTCCAGCAATTCGGCATCGTCCACCATGTCCGCTTTGTTCATGTAGACAACGATGTAGGGCACCCCTACCTGCCGCGCCAGCAAAATGTGCTCCCGCGTCTGCGGCATGGGGCCGTCCGCCGCCGATACCACCAGTATCGCACCATCCATCTGCGCCGCGCCCGTAATCATGTTCTTCACGTAGTCCGCGTGCCCAGGACAGTCAACGTGCGCATAGTGCCGCGTCTGCGTCTCATACTCCACGTGCGAGGTGTTGATCGTGATCCCCCGCGCCTTCTCCTCCGGCGCCGAGTCGATCTGCGCGTAACTCTTCGCTTCCCCTCCAAACCTCCTCGCCAAAACCATCGTGATCGCCGCTGTCAACGTCGTCTTCCCATGGTCCACGTGACCAATCGTCCCTACGTT
>CAZYYR010000024.1:13792-18393 GCA_964651465.1 uncultured Nitrosospira sp. | reverse complement strand
GACCATGATGCGCACGCCTATTACCAATTAATACGCGGACTCAGGGTCTCCGCGCATTTCTTTATCCGGCGCAGCGGCGAGATCATCCAGTTCGTGCCGTGCGAAAAACGTGCCTGGCATGCGGGAGAATCCCGCTGGCGGGGCAGCAATCGATGCAACGATTTTTCCATCGGTATCGAGCTCGAAGGCAGCGACATCATTCCCTTTACCGGCCAGCAGTACTCGGCGTTGGCCGTGCTCACGCGAGTGCTTCAGGAGGCCTACCCCATTACCGATATTGCCGGGCATGCCGATATCGCGCCAGGAAGAAAGACCGATCCTGGTCCCTGCTTCGACTGGGAGCGGTACCGTTGTGCAGTTCAGCAGGAACACAGTGGAAAGGGTGAAGAGGGTGGAAAGGGCTACCTCGAGGACGCCCGCAATTTGTCGCCAGAAGCCTGATTGCCGCCCCGCGGCCCGGCCGAACCTGCGACTTGAACGACACCCTGGGCCCGCAGGTAGTCTTCATAACCGCCTTTGAAGTCCGTTATGCCGTCCGGTTTCATTTCCACGATGCGTGTAGCCAGCGAGGAAACGAATTCCCGGTCGTGTGACACGAAGATGAGGGTACCGGTGTATTTTTCCAGCGCCGCGTTCAACGATTCGATCGATTCCATGTCGAGGTGGTTGGTGGGTTCATCCATGAGCAGCACATTGTTACGCTGCAGCATGAGCTTGCCGAAGAGCATGCGTCCTTCTTCCCCACCGGAAATGACTTTCACCGATTTCTTCACTTCGTCGCCCGAAAAGAGAAGGCGGCCAAGAATGCCACGCACCACCTGATCGTCGTCATGTTCTCGCCGCCATTGCGTCATCCAGTCGGTGAGCGACATGTCCACTTCGAAATCCACTGCGTGGTCCTGTGCGAAATAGCCCGGCCGGGCTTTTTCCGCCCACTTGACTTCGCCCGCATCCGGCGCCAGATCTTCCGCCAGGCAGCGCAACAGGGTCGTTTTACCGACACCATTGGCACCGATGATGGCGATTTTTTCACCGGCTTCGACGTTGAGGCTGAATTTGCGGATCAGCGGTTTCTCCATTCCCGGAAAACCCTTGCCGATACTCTGCACCGATACCGCAAGCCGATGCAGTTTCTCACGCTCATCCACGTCTATACGGATGTAAGGGTACTGGCGGCTCGAAGGTTTGACATCCTCGAGCTTGATTTTTTCGATCTGGCGCGCCCGGCTGGTCGCCTGCCGGGCCTTGGATGCATTGGCGGAAAAACGATTGACGAATGCCTGCAATTCGGCGATCTGCGATTTCTTTTTCGCGTTGTCGGACAGCATGCGCTCGCGCACCTGTGTGGAGGCAAGCATGTAATCGTCATAGTTGCCCGGATAGATGCGGATTTCGCCATAATCCAGGTCGGCCATGTGCGTGCAGACGCTGTTGAGAAAGTGGCGGTCATGGGAAATAATGACGATCGTGCTCCGGCTGGCGTTGATGACGTCTTCCAGCCAGCGGATCGTGTTGATGTCCAGGTTGTTGGTCGGTTCATCCAGAAGCAGGATGTCGGGATCGGCAAACAATGCCTGTGCCAGCAAAACGCGCAGCTTGAATCCGGGTGCGATAGCGCTCATCGGGCCCAGGTGTTGTGAAAGGGGAATGCCCACTCCCAGCAGCAATTCGCCGGCACGGGCTTCTGCCGAGTAGCCATCCAGCTCGGCGAAGCGCGCTTCCAGTTCGGCAGCCCGCATATAGTCATCCTCGCTCGCATCGGGATTGGCATAAATCGTATCGCGCTCTTCCTTCACCCGCCACAGCTCGGCATGTCCCATCATGACCGTATCGAGTACCGGGCAATCTTCGAAAGCGAACTGATCCTGGCGCAGCTTGCCCACGCGCTCGCCCGCATCGACACTGACATTGCCTGAAGTAGGCTCCAGGTCGCGCCCCAGGATTTTCATGAAGGTGGATTTGCCGCAGCCATTGGCGCCGATCAGGCCGTAGCGGTTGCCCTCGCCGAATTTGACCGAGACATTCTCGAACAGGGGCTTCGCCCCGAACTGCATGGTGATATTGGCCGTGGTGATCAATGGAGTTACCTGAACTGAAAAGGAAAGGATTCGAAAACCTTATATTATACCCCGCTCGAATGTCGAATCGGAACAGTCCGGGCGGAAATCTCATGAAGGTTGCGCTGGGAGGGAATCCATCTTCCCCTGCGGATGATGGATGGCCGGCTTTCACCCGATTGGCCGAGATCCCTCATCATGGAGCCATCGGCTATCGGGCGGCGTGATTACACTGCATCCGCTACCGGGGATTTGTTCAGCGCTTCCCTGGTATTCCTTCCTGTATCATTGCGGTTTCGAGTCATACCCGTATTTCATGAAAACTACGTTTCTGGATTTCGAGGAGCCGATTGCCGAGCTCGAGGCGAAGATAGAGGAGCTGCGTTTTGCGCAGGACGACTCGGCAATGGATATTTCCGCTGAAATTCTCCGTCTGCAGAAGAAGAGCCTCTCGCTGACCAACAGCATTTACGCCAAGCTTACCCCCTGGCAGATTTCGCAGGTTGCGCGCCATCCGCAGCGACCCTATACGCTGGACTACATACAGCACCTGTTCACCGATTTCGAAGAACTCCACGGCGATCGCAGTTTTGCGGAGGATCATGCGATCATCGCCGGATTGGCCCGGTTCGACGGGCAACCGATCATGGTCATGGGTCACCAGAAAGGGCGCGACACCAAGGAAAAGATCCATCGCAATTTCGGCATGCCCAAACCGGAAGGCTATCGCAAGGCACTGCGCCTGATGCATCTGGCGGAAAAATTTTCCATTCCGCTTTTTACCTTCATCGATACCCCTGGCGCATACCCCGGCATCGATGCCGAAGAGCGCGGCCAGTCGGAGGCGATCGGAAGAAACCTCTATGTGCTGGCTGAACTGAGAGTTCCAGTGATCTGCACCGTCATCGGCGAGGGGGGATCGGGCGGAGCGCTGGCCGTGGCGGTGGGAGATGTCGTACAGATGCTGCAGTATGCGACCTATTCCGTCATTTCCCCCGAGGGTTGTGCCTCCATCCTTTGGAAAAGTGCGAGCAAGGCACCGGAAGCCGCCGAGATCATGGGTATCACCGCGCACCGGCTGAAAACCCTGGGACTGGTGGACAAGATCATCAGCGAGCCGACCGGAGGCGCTCATCGCGACTACCTGACAGTCATGCAATCGGTAAGGAAAGCGCTGCAGGAATCGCTCCGCCTTCTGCAGGGTTACTCGCCGGAACTGCTGCTGGAGAAGCGCTTCGGCCGCCTGATGGAATATGGCAAGTTCAAGGAAGTCAATATCCGGTAGCTCCGGCAGTCTGGCGAGCAAAACCGAAGATGTGCTGCGCGAGTTTGTACGTCCCGGTGCCAATCTCATTGCGGCATTGAGCGGCGGCCTCGATTCGGTCGTGCTGCTGGACCTGCTGGTTCCGCTCTCGAGTCGAATGGCCTTCTCACTTTCCGCCGTCCACGTCAATCACGGGATCAGCACGAATGCCGATGAATGGGGCAGGTTCTGCGAGAATCTATGCCGGTCCAGGGGCATTCCCCTCCATGTCGCTCGACTGAACATCAGGCGGGAGCCCGGCATCAGCCTTGAAGCCGCCGCTCGCGATGCGCGCTATCAAGTATTCGGCAAGCTCAATGCAAATTACATCGCATTGGCCCAGCATCTGGATGACCAGGCTGAAACACTGCTGTTGCAGCTGTTGCGCGGGGCCGGTGTGAAGGGATTGGGCGCGATGCCGGTGGTGAGAAATCTGGAGGCCGGGTTCGGACGGCAGCAGGCCCTCCGGAGCGGACTTTCGATGCCAGATGCAGGACCGCTCATACTGCGACCTCTATTGGAAGTATCGCGCCGCGAGATTGAAGAATACGCAAGGGCGCGGACTTTGCATTGGATTACCGACGAGAGTAACGAAGATGTCTCGTTCGATCGGAATTTCCTGCGTCATGAGATTTTCCCGCTGCTGGAAAAACGGTTTCCTTCCTACCGCACCACTTTCCTGCGCGCAAGCCGGCATCTGGCTGAAGCATCGGCGCTTATGGACGAACTGGCCGACGCGGATGGCGGACGGTGTATCGTGCCAGGAAAGCTTCATATCGAGGATTTGCGAAAACTGAGTTTTCCCCGGGCGAAGAATTTATTGCGCTATACATTAGCGCAACAGGGAGTGATCCTGCCCAGTACGACGAAGCTGGACGAAATCCTGCGGCAACTTCTCTCTGCCCGTCCGGATGCAAAAGTGAATGTTCCGTTCGGCACCGCGGAGATTCGCTGCTTCAGAGGTCTGGTTCACGTGCGAAGCGGACGGCCGCCAGAATCGCTGGAAGCGGACTGGCAGGTAGCATGGAACGGTGAAAAACAGCTCGTCATCCCGGAGCTTGGTGGCACGCTTGTATTTAGAGCGCACGAGAGTGAAGGAATAAGCCTGCAGAAAATATCAGCACAGCCTGTCACTATCCGTCCACGCCAGGGGGGCGAACGCCTGCGTCCCGATTGCAAACGTCCACGTCGCAGTCTCAAGAACCTGTTGCGCGAAGCATCGCTCCCGCCGTGGGAGCGGC
>CAZYYR010000024.1:0-13692 GCA_964651465.1 uncultured Nitrosospira sp. | reverse complement strand
CAGGCAGGTACACGTGCTCTGCTATGCGTCTGAAGATAATCGTGCTTTATGGATATTGGCCGAGGAAATGCCGCAAACTGAAAGCCTAATAATCAGATACCCGGCCGTTTGGGCTTCCCAGCACTGAGGGGAGCGACATGCTCTTCTAGCGCATCGCCCAGGATTTGGGGGGCTGATGAGGAAATATGGACAAGTATTGCGCCCATGGCGCTGGTTGAGCATATCCATGGCCTGCATCAATCGTTCTGGTCCCGCGTTATGCTCAAGCCACAATGAACCCATTGGGTGCAGACTGCCACAGCAGAAAGCACCCAATGGGGAAGTTTTCTCATTTTCGAGAAATGAGCGGTAGGCTGGTCAAAGCGTCTTGAGATATTCCAGTAGGGCCTTTTTCTCGTCGGCTGAAAGTGCGACCCCGAATTCATGACCGCAACGGCTGTTTCCGGAATTCCGGTCACTGCAATCCGTCGTCTGCAATGTGTAGTCGAATTTGCTTTGCTCCACGGCCAGGCCTACATTGACGATATCGTAAGCTGGACCGACCTTGAAGGATTGGGTCCGTTCGGCAGCCGGTTTCAGCAGCTCCGCCAATGTCGGAACCGATCCATTGTGAAGATAGGGAGCAGCCGCCCAGATGCCCTGAAGGACGCGCGACTCATAAGCGTAGGACGGCTTGTCCATCGTTGCGGGTGCAATGAATGCGTCTCGCAGAGATTCCGTTTCCGGCGGAAAGGGAGACTGCGCCCCCTTCAACCGGGCTCCCTCTTCCGTTTTCATGAGTACGGGAACGTAGTGCTGAAGTATGGAGCCGATGACGGATGTCCCCAGAACATTGAAGGCGGTATCGACGGGCTTGAGCGGCTTGGCGAGAAATGGAATTTTCGCTCCTTCGAGCACACCGGTCTTGACGGTCCGAGAGAGAATCTCGTATTCCTTGGAGTCTGTACCGACATCCATGATGGGTGTAGCCCAGGTCTTCTGGTTCAGAAATCGTGTCTGTCCCGGCTTGATGCCGTGACAATCGGCGCAGCCACCTTGCTCGGTCTTGCGTGCGAATATTTCCTTGCCTTTATCGGCAAGCACCTGGTCTACCTTCCATGGCCATTTGGGAGCGCCGATTCTTTTTACCAGATCTTCCAAGGCGCCCAATCCCTGAAACTCGGCAGAGTTTTTGTGCAGGTAGTCGACTCCAAGCAGGTGCCACGCATCCTTCTTGGGACGAAAGATACCAAAAACGCCGTAGACTTCCCCCAGATTCCGCGCAAGGCCCAAGATGTCGTTGCCGTTGCTGGCGAAACCGGGCCACTGGGTTTTGTCTTGAATCGAAGCATTCCAGAGGAACGGATAACGTACCGGTGCGGTGGCTGGCTGAATGTTCTCGGGAATCATGTACGTGGGGGGAGAACCGATGTCAAGCCCGGCAAGCCGGTTGAAGATCATCGATACCGCATCGAGTCGCGCAGGACCCCAGGGCTGGACAGGAAGTGCGCGCTCTATCAGCGTATGATAGGGCAGGTACCAGGCCTCTACCGCTTCGCGCAGCTCCTCCTTATCTTTCTCGGTGGCCGACGAACCAAGTACGGCGCGCGCGAAATCCGTGAACGCCTGTCTGTCCTTCAGGATAATGTTCACCGCGATATCGAGATCAGCCAGGAAACTCTGAAAGTCGACGATCCCGGGTCCGCCGTCGATCAGATAAGCCGACCCGCTCACCTCGATCTGGCGTGTGTGGCAAGCGGAACAATTCATGCCGATTTCCTGTTCCCCCTTTTCACTGGAAACGGTAAAGCCAATGGGTAATCCGGCAGGCCTGCTGGCCTGATTGGGCAGGTAGCCGTATCGACCCAGGCTATCGGCCATGAATGGCTGGCCATTTGGCTGCTTCAAAGCAGCGATCCAGCGCAATGGCATGATACGGGATCCCTGGTCGCGGCTGTAAAAGTCCTTGCGGGCTGCAGCCGTCCATTCTGCGCCCTGATCAATGAGTATGGGTTCAACTGCTGGTGATACCGATGGCGCGAGCAAAGTCAGCGCGGACAGGACACTTCCAATCCAGGATAGAAGCTTCACTTTCAACATTTTGTCTCCCTTATATGAATGAATCGGGATATCGCGAGAGTTCGCTGCCTCACGCTGTTCGTGTCGCACGAATATTCCATTCGTTGAAGCACTAATGAATCGATATGCGCCGTTGCTGCGCTAACGATTGCAGATTCCGCGTGACCCGATACCGGTAATGGACGAACTTCGGAAACATCCCGATGGAATGAATCGAATTGAATCCGATCAACTCGATATCTAACGATACGGCTGCGCTGTGCGCTGTTATTAATTGTTGGTTTTTTGACCCATCTTCACCCCGATGTCATTACGTTATATCACCGACCGCATCAAGGATGAAAAACAGTAAGGAATGCTTTGCGCATTCTCGTTGTCGCGTGATATCAATGCCCCAAAAGAATTGTCGTTCGTGCGTTCACTCACGATCAGCCATGGGTGTTGCCGGTCACACAGACTTATGTGGCTCAAATGAACCGGAAAGGAATGATCCGTTCCCGGCATGACAAAATGGCTTGAATGTGGACCGGGCTAATTTGTATTCTGCCCTGAGCGCCTCGCTCTCGAGCGAGGGCTATTTATGGAGTGGGAAGACAGAAAAGGGTTTTGTCAAAGCTGCCGCAAGTCCAGCCGAAAGCCCAGACACAAGCTTGCCCCTTGACATTAAGGCAAATTTTTCCATTTCCATACTGTAATTCAAAACAGAGATCCGCCTTGGCAATTCCTACGCTTGGGCTGAAACAGATACGAAGGTGGTGTGGATCAAACGTGTAGCTGGTACACCAGACGGACGATCCAGCCACGATAAGGCAAAATTCCAGATTCGCTGTCCAGTTTGAGGAGTTGGTTCCACAAAGCTTGAGCGTTCCTTTTATGCCAATTATCTTGAAGAGAGATACCTCAAAAGACTGGGACCGGCAGCTTTCCGCTTCTGCAACATCTTCGAGCTTGACTTGGGAAAGGTCGTCAGGTCCCTGGGCCTCCAAAAAACTGCCTTGGAAGCTTTGCTCCAAGGCAGGAATGATCTTCTCCTTCAGGGTTGCTGCAGGCAAACCTGCGTGTTTTGACATCAGCTCCCAGTCTTGTTCTGAGACAACGGTATCCAAGGCTTTTCTGTAATCGCTCATATTCATTCTCCAGTAAATAATGACAGATGTATATCGTATTTTCGAATATGATTCATGCTCGATAATAAAATATAGTTCAGCTGCGCCCCTTACAATCCATGATATAGCGTTGCCCTGAGGGCTCGGTGCCGGAGACCGGTTGTATCATTTTATTGTGTTGGGTAAGCCAAATGTTAAATGTAGCTTGACTTTAAAGTCAAGCTACATTTAACATTTGGGCTAAGAAAACGTATATTTTATCTCCAGTGTTATTGAATATGCATACAAACATAGGTGTACGCCTTACACAGCTACGGCTCAGATATAATCTTAATCAGAGCCAGTTGGGACAGTTATGCGGGGTTACCAAAGCCGCGGTTTCTCAATGGGAAAAGGAGATATCGATACCGGAGATAAGTAAGCTGATCATACTGCGCTCAAGGCTTTCCTTTTCCCTGGACTGGCTGCTTTCGGGAGAGGAAGAAGTGATATCGAAACCAGCGGTTGAACGAAGGCAGCGTACCAGGCGTAAGTGGAACCGGCGCGTTAGTGATAGGCTCAATGTTCTCTGAAGCTGCCCGATCACCATGATGAGGACTGCCTGGATGGGAGGTTAAACACTCTTTTTCCGAGAGAAATGTCGAGGAGATTCCTTTACTGCCCAAGTAGAGATTGGAATAGCTGGCAGGGTTGAGTTGACGCATAATCAGGCTGATATTCAAATGCGCATCGAGCGGGGCCTGATCCGATCCGCAAGGAGGACATGAAGAAGTTGCCGAAGGGGCCGGGAGTCATGGGGATGGACGGTGCGGGTGGCGATACGCAAAAGCGGTGCATTCGGAAAAGCTGACCCGCTGCTGACTGCACACCGCCGCAGCCATCAAACAGAACTCATGAACAGGCCGGCATCGAGAAGGCCTGTCTTAAACCGGAAGCGGAGAATATCGAGCAGAGCAGGCATGGCAATGCAATAGAGGAAAAATGCCAGCACTGGAAGAAGAGAATCGATGCGGCGGGGCAGGGGGAGCAAGAACCTGTTTCAATGGTTGCTGGAGCGGCCGCAGCAAGACCTTTTGGACCTGCCAGCCTTTGCACGGCCATCTCAACAAATATCATCGGGCAGGGAGAATGCGCCATCGGATGATGCAGCAGCATTCATGACCGCGCTGAATCTGGAGATGGCCGACTGGTGGGAGACCGCGGCCGAAAACTATCTCTCGCACGTGTCGAAGGTAAATCTGTGCCTGGGGGTTACTGCCCAGACTCTGGGGATTTCCGGTCGGGAGCCTTGTCATTTTCTATCGGATTGAAGATACCGCGACCAGTGCTATCCGAATTCCGCGGGGTCTCCATGGGCATCATAACCGGTTCATAGTTCCTTCTTTACCTCCGTCTCCTCTTGTAGACCGGCGGGCTTGCGGTTGAAGGAGCCCATTTCCGGAATGGTTGGAAGGTCTGTCGAAGTGTGCGACAACACGAAGAGAACCGTATAGTCGTTGTAGTAGGCGTCCGCCAGGAAGGCGGAGGTCGATCCCATGAAATTGCCTGCCGGCATGTCGAAGACATTCATGTGAAATTTGGCGTACCCTGTCTGATACTGCGATTTGTAGAAGGATAATTCCGGCAGTGAAAACGGAATGAGCTGGCTCTGGATCGGAGGCATCCCCATGAAGGTGCCGGATAATTCCGTACCCAGCGCTTCCACGACTACGTCGAGCCGATGGGTGGCGTCCTTGCCATCTTTCTGAACCAGATACCCCTGCTGTCCCAGCCAGCCAGCCACGACCTGCTGCAGGAAAGCCTGATCGGGCGTCATGCCTACTGTGTTGATTGCGATGCTCGCACCGCGCGGAACTGGAAGCACGCCATTGGATTCGCGTGGCAGGCTTCTTTTGATCGCTTCGCTGAGAAGGAGTTGCTCGACGGCTGTTCGTGGCGATTGAGTGTTGCGCTGCGTGGTCGAACAGCCTGTTGCGAATGAAAGGGTGGCGGCTGCCAGAATCATCGCTCGTGCGATGTTGATTGTTCTCATTGGCTTATCCTGGATTTTCGAAACGGGAACGGGACAATAGATTAACATATCGGAATGGATGAGACTACAGTGCAGGAAGGAAGCCAGTTGCGGAGGCGGGACGGGACGGACAGCAGTCACAAGCCGTTGGTCACTGCACTGCTTGAGCTGCTCGCGGTTGTGGCGGGCGCGCCGCCGACGAAATGGGAAACCCTGGGTGCGTCCCTGCCTGTGTGAAAATGGTGCACGCTTTCCTGTACGCGCTGGTCTTCCCGCGTAACGCGGGCGTGCTGGCGAAGGTGGCTGAGCCAGGAGTCGTGCTGGTAAATCTCCACATAGCGGCCGGGCACGGCGATATCCTCGAAGATACCCCAGCCGAATGCGCCGTCACGGCGCCGGACAGCACCAAGCAGTTGAATCGCTTCCAGGAAAGGTTCGCGCTGATCAAGCGCGACTTCGTATTCTATGGTGACCAGCACTGGGCCACGGTTCTGATCCAGTTTCTCGGCACTTTGCGGATGGGGCCAGTGCCGGGATGGCGTCAAATCGGGCGCTTCCCTGCCACCAAGACTGAACTTGCGAACTGTTACCGCGGCGAGCAGGGCACCGGCAGCGGAGGTCGCCAATGCCGCCGGAATGCCGGCATGCATGGCAATCCACCCCCAAAGGACACTGCCCAGTGTCAGGCCAGCCGAAAAAATCATCAGATAGAGTGCGAGCCCACGCCCCCGCACCCAGGCCGGGACCGATGTCTGCGCGGAAACCTGAAGGGTCGACAGGACGGTGACCCATGCTGCGCCGCAAATTGCCATGACGCCGTACAGTACCGCTTCCTCCCGCATCAATGCCACAAGCACGGCTGACAGGGCGTATACCACGCTGCCGATGAGCACCAGCTGGTTGCGGGAAAAATAGGCATTCAGCCTGGGCAGGACAAGAATGATTGCAATGGCGCCTATCCCGACGAAAGTGAGGAGAAATCCGTATGTTTCAGGTCCGCTTGCAAGCTCGTACCGGGCGATGAGCGGGAGCAGCGCCCATACGGAGGCGGCAAAGACAACGAATGCGGTCGTGCGGATCAGCACGGCGCGAAATGGAGAGGCGATGCGGGCATAGCGCAGGCCGGCACGCAACGCCTGGAAGAAGCGCTCGGGCGGCAACGGTTGTTTGACCGGTTCGTGCCGCCAGCACCACAGCATCACGATCATGCCGACAAACGAGATCGTATTGAGCCAATAGGCGACCCATGCGCCGAATTGTGCAAGCAGCAGACCGGCAACTGCCGGACCCACCGATCTCGAGACATTCATCGACAGAGAACCCAGTGCAACAGCCTGGGGCAAGAGGACGCCGGGTACGAGTTCGGGCGCCGTGACATTAAGCGCGGGCATTGCCATCGCCGCGCCCAGGCCGAGAGAAAAGGTCAGGATCAGGAGGCTCCATGCATCGAGCTGATCCGTTGCGGCCAGGAAGGTCAGTGCCGCAGCCGACAACGCCAGCCATACCTGGGTTACGAGCAGGTAGCGGCGCCGGTCGAGGGTATCCGTCAGGGCGCCGGCAACCAGCGCAAACAGCACGAGCGGCAGCGAGTTTGCCGCTTGCACGAGCGAGACCATTACCGGTGAGGGAGACAGGTCTGTCATCACCCAGCCGGAGGCCGTTACGTTGATCCAGGTGCCAATATTGGAGCCGAGCGAGGCCAGCCAGAAGGTCCGGAATACGGGCAGCGAAAGCGGCCCCCAGGCCCCTGTATTTGCCGGCACGGACCGCTGGGAGGTCTTCGAGGCGCTGGGTGTTCCAGTTTCGTCCGCGCCGATAAAATTGTCAGTGGAAGCTTTCAAGCGCCCGCACATCCGGCTGTCGGGGAATCATTCTCGATCCGTTGGCACATCAGGATTTAATCAGGTTGAATATCCGATATCAGGAATGATAACCCATCAGACGTGTGCCGGACGCGTGGCAGGCTTCGCAGCGCAGGCTCAGGTTCCGCCTCCTCGTACAGCCATCCGGTCCAGTTTCTGCTCCATCGTGCTGACCTGCCTCTGCAAACGGAGAACCGCCCGGAGAATTTCGTCCACCTGGAAACGCTCGGATTCGGGCGGAGAGGGCGGGGAGGGTGGAGTGGGCGGGCTGTCCGGCCCGGCGACCGCCACCGTGCTGGTTCCCGGACTGACACCTCCACCACCATCCTCATCGCTCACGATGATGCCGCGGTAATTGCGGATGATTTCAATCAATACCATCGGCGCAGTGGCGAGATCGATCACGTCACCGTAGCGTTCCCTGATTTCACTGATCATCTTCTGCTGCTTCTCGTCATTCATGTTGACCTCGATTGTGAGTGAAAAGGTTCATATACCCTGAATTTTTTCTGCCGCAGCCAGGTAATCAGGGTCGTTTTCCTGCCTGCCTGCAGGGGAATGCTGGAATGGATCATCCGGTGATTGCAGTTGCCGTTGGGGAACAGGTTGTTCCACACCAGCAACATGCCAGCTTCTGCCCGCACCTCGATGTCCAGTGCGCGGAACCGCGTACCCCCGCCTTGCAGCGGCGTGGTCAGGTACAGGAGCAGCGTGAGGATCCGGTCGCCCGCGTAGTGGGTTTCCCAGTAGCCTGAGTCGAGGTGATAGTAAAAGCCGCCATCCGGCGGATAATCCGTTCCCTGCCAGTATTCCAGACGGGCGACTTCCAGCCCGAACAGGGCTTCAAGCCGCCGTTCCACCGCGCCGATCATTTCCTGCAGCTCGTCGCTGAACCACTTCTGCTGCGCGGTTTTACTGGTGCGGTAAGGGCTCAGCACATCCCGGCGCGTCCCGTCCCCCTGCAGCATGTAGGTCAGGCTCGGGCGCCAGAGGGCAAAATCCAGTTCGTTCAGTATGGCCTGGCATTCTTCTGTGGAAAGGAAGCGCTCGATAAGGAGCATCTCGCTCGCAACCGGATCAGATAGCATATCCAATGTCGTGCGCACGGGGGCCAGCGGGACTGCATGAACGGAGCGTTCTTCCGGGAAAGGTGACAACCACCTCGGGTTCAACGCCATCGTATCCATCGTATGAAAAGGTGCATCCTGAGCCAACTGTGAGAGAATCAGTATTGAAGAATATTTCTTTGGATGGTATTGCCCTATTTATAGGCAATTTTATCCGGAAAGCAAGTTATTGATGAGGCGGAGCCGCGAACACTGCTTGTAAATGGAGTTCGCGGGCAGATCAGTAAGAGGGTCAGAGCATCGGATGTCGGCGACAGCATGCTTGCCTCAAAGAATCATGTTGTTGAATATGGCTAAACCCAAATCCACTTATTCCTGTACCGAATGCGGCGGGCAGACCTTGAAATGGCAAGGTCAGTGTCCGCACTGCCAGGCATGGAATACCCTGGTTGAGGCGGTGGCGGAGAAGTCCGTTTCACGCTTTACCACGGCGGCCGACACCAGTCAGGTACAGAACCTGGGCGAGGTAGAGGCTTTGGAAGAATCCCGCTATTCCACAGGGGTAGCTGAGTTCGACCGCGTGCTGGGCGGCGGGCTGGTGCATGGCGGTGTGGTGCTGCTGGGCGGCGATCCCGGCATCGGCAAGTCCACCCTGCTGCTGCAGGCGCTCTACCATATGTCCGCCACCCGTGATGTTCTCTATGTGAGCGGGGAGGAGTCCGCCCAACAGGTGGCGCAACGCGCGAGACGCATGGCACTGGATGCGAAGGCGATCCATCTGCTGGCGGAAATCCAGCTGGAAAGAATCCAGGCGGTGCTGGCGGAGCGCAAGCCGAATATCGCCGTGATCGATTCCATCCAGACGATCTATTCGGAGGCACTGCAGTCGGCACCCGGTTCGGTCGCGCAGGTGCGCGAGTGTGCGGCCCAACTGACGCGTTTTGCCAAGGCGAGCGGCACGAGCGTGATTCTGGTGGGTCACGTCACCAAGGAGGGGGCGCTGGCGGGTCCGCGCGTGCTGGAGCACATGGTGGATACCGTGCTCTATTTCGAAGGCGACACGCATTCCAGTTTTCGCCTGGTGCGGGCATTCAAGAACCGGTTTGGCGCGGTGAACGAGCTGGGCGTCTTCGCCATGACGGAAAAAGGGCTGCGGGAGGTGAGCAACCCGTCGGCGCTGTTTCTCTCCCACCATGGGGGGCAGGTGCCGGGCTCGTGCATCATGGTGACGCAGGAGGGCACGCGGCCGCTGCTAGTGGAAATCCAGGCGCTGGTGGACGAGGCTCATGCGCCCAATCCGCGGCGGCTGAGCGTGGGGCTGGAGCAGAACCGGCTGGCGATGCTGCTGGCGGTGCTGCATCGGCATGCGGGGATCGCCTGTTTCGACCAGGACGTGTTCGTCAACGCGGTGGGTGGCGTGAAGATCACCGAGCCCGGGGCAGACCTTGCGGTCCTGCTTGCGATCGTTTCTTCACTTCGGAACAAGCCTCTTCCGGAAAAGACGGTGGTGTTCGGCGAGATCGGCCTGGCGGGAGAGATTCGCCCTGTCCAGCGCGGTCAGGAAAGGCTGAAGGAGGCGGCCAAGCTTGGATTCATCCACGCCCTCGTTCCCAGGGGGAACAAGCCGAAGCAGGCCGTTTCCGGAATCGAAGTCATAGCCGTGGAGCGGGTAGGGGATGCGGTCGAGAAGATTCGTTGAATCCGGCGAGGTTGGGGAGGAGCGAATTTACGTGCTCCTCCTGATTGCGGATGAGCCATAGGCGCAGGTTGTGGGCATTGGCCGCGCTCTCCGCGGGCATCGTGATACTTGCGTTCGTCCTTCCCGCGATTCCGCAGCCCCGGGAATATCACCTTTTTGCGGATGATCGCACCATACTGGGCATCCCCAATTTCTTCGATGTGATGTCCAACGTCTTTTTCCTGTTTATCGGGCTCGCCGGGGTGATATTCGTGTTGCGGTCGGGCGGAGACCAGCAGGCGAGGCATTTTCTGGACCCAGCCGAGCGCTGGCCTTATCTTGTTCTTTTTCTGAGCGTGGCGATGGTATGCGTGGGCTCAGCCTATTATCATCTGGCCCCCGACAATGACCGGCTTGTATGGGACCGTTTGCCCATCGCCATCGGCATCACGGCATTGCTCGCCGCGATGCTCAATGAACGCATTCATCCGAAACTGGGTTTGCGGCTCCTGCCATTGCTGATGGCGATGGGTGCGGGCAGCCTTGCATACTGGCACTGGAGCGAGCAGCAGGGAGCAGGAAATCTGAACTTTTATATCGCCGTACAGTTCCACTCATTGCTGGTTGTCGTCCTGCTCGTGGCCTGTTTCCCCGCGCGATATACCCGGGGAACCGATATATATGCGGCACTCGCTTTTTACGGGCTTGCCAAAGTAGCTGAATTCTCGGATCGCGCCATCTATGATCTCGGGCACCTGATCAGCGGCCATACGGCGAAGCACCTGCTCGCTGCCGCGGGTTTATACTGGATCCTGCGCATGTTGAGAAAGCGCGAACCCCTGCATGCTGGATGAATAGGAGAATGAAGTGCATCTGATAGAGGTTTACGGAGTGATGGGCGGCGAGAAAGCCATTCGCCATCTGGTGGACCGGTTCTATGACCTGATGGATGAGGACCCGGACTACTACGGCATACGCAAACTGCATCCCCAGGATCTTGCCAGTTCCCGCCAGAAACTGTTCATGTTTCTCTCCGGCTGGACCGGGGGGCCGTCACTGTATACCGAGAAGTACGGGGATCCGCGCATGAGGACCCGTCATATGCCGTTTGCGATCGGCTTGCCTGAACGGGATCAGTGGCTGTCCTGCATGAACCGGGCGATGGTGGATATCGGGCTGGACGAGGCGTTACGCAAAACGCTGGGCATGGCATTTTCTCAAACGGCGGATTTCATGCGTAATCAGCCAGAATAATGTCGAGTAAATGCTGGCGTAAGCCACGTTCTCCCCGATATCCGGGGAGCTTCACGTGATGGCTGTCAACCAGGCGGGCGACCCCAGTAGTTGGGGCCATGTATCCCGCCTGTTCAGCGCTTCCTTAAATCACTTCGCCCTGAAGTAGGCACCGGATGAGGATCCAGAAGGACGGTTGCTTCCAAACCCGTTTGCTCTGGCGCGGGAACTGCCCCGATCCGGGTTAAGTGAGCGGCCCCGCCCGGCGCCCCAATTCCCCTCCATACCGCCGGCACCTGCGGCATTCGTCGACCATGAACGAGTGCGTTTATGGGCGACATCGGGCATATTCCCGGCCTTTCCGGCATCCATGCGCGGCCTGGCCCGAGGTTCCAGTCCCGGTACGACATGCGGAGGAATGCGCTGTCCAGTAAAGCGTTCTATTTTTTTCAGGTGGACGCCGTCCTTTCCCGATGCAAACGACACCGCAATTCCTGACGCCCCCGCACGGCCCGTGCGGCCGATGCGATGCACATAGTCTTCGGCGAATTTGGGCAGATCGAAATTGATGACGTGAGTTATTCCGGCTACGTCTATCCCGCGGGCCGCGACATCGGTGGCGACCAGCACGCGCAAGCTCCCGTTACGAAGCCTGACCAGGGTACGGTTGCGCTCGCGCTGGCTCATGTCTCCATGCAGGGCGCCGGCTTCATGTCCCTGAGCGAAAAGGTTGTCGGCAATCAGATCGGCATCGCGTTTGGTGGCAGTGAAAACAATGGCCTGCTTCATCGTTGTTTCGCTCAACAAGTGATTCAGCAGCCGATTCTTGTGGGACATGTCGTCCACGTAGTGGACGCGCTGCTCGATATTATCCAGCCGAGCCTTTGCAGTCGCAACCTGAATACGTTTAGGTGACTTCAGAAGCTTCGCGGCAACCCCTTCCATTGCGTTATCCAGCGTGGCGGAAAACAGCACCGTCTGGCGTGTGGCGGGAGTGGATGAGGCGATTTTCTCCACATCATCGATGAACCCCATGTCCAGCATGCGGTCGGCTTCGTCCAGCACCAGCATCTCGAGACGAGAGAAATCGATGCGTCCGCGCTGGATGTGATCGATCAGACGGCCGGGCGTGGCAACCAGGATATCCACCATCTGTGAAAGGAGCTTGTTCTGCAGGGGATAAGGCATTCCGCCAAGGATGCTCACGACCTTGACGCGAGGCAGGTGTCTGCCGTATTTCGCGGTGGCTTCCGAAACCTGGAGCGCGAGTTCCCGGGTTGGCGTTAAAACCAGTACGCGCGGTCCCCTGCTATGTGTTTTCGCCGGCGTCGCCAGGCGATGCAACGCGGGCAGCATGAACGCGGCGGTTTTGCCCGTGCCGGTCTGAGCCGAGGCGGCTATATCGTGTCCTGCCAGCAGTTCAGGGATGGCTTGTTGCTGAACGGGCGTGGGCGAAGTATATCCCGCTTCGCCGATGGCTTTGAGGATGAGAGGATGGAGATTCAGATTTTCAAATGACACGTAGTTTTCCTATGACGAAATTAATAAGAAGCAATTCATGAATCCGGTCGCCGCGGTCGATAAGCATTCAGGCGGGAAGCAAGTGCCCCGTACGCGTGCATGCGTGCGTATCCGGAATCACGTTCCTACCAGCGCATCGTTTATGCGAAAAAATGAGGTCACGGGTTGTCCTTGCATGACAACCAGATCTGATTCCGGGGAGCCGGAGTCAAACGTAACGCTGGTGCAAACCCGGGATTAATTGGAGAGGTCTACGGACCCGTCCAAAGATTCCCGGCATCGCCGCTAACCAGCGTGCCGCGCAACTCCGTTGGAAATTTGAAAATCGAAGGGAGCTCAGGAACGGTCGGGAACGACGAATCGTAAAAGACCTGATGATGTCAAGGTCTTTCACCGAAGCGCGGAGTATACAGGAACCCGGGCCCGTGTTGGATATTTATTATGAGGATGAAAGGCGGCCGGGCTGAAGGCGTTCATGGTTCCGGCCGGGTTCGGGTTACGGGCCTGCCACAGCTTGCGGCTCTTCGGATCCGGAAGCCATTTCTTTTTTCAGGGCCATGATCTGGGGTTCGTTCAGAGTCTCCGCAGTCAGCAACTCCTCCGCGGTGCGGTCGAGCAGATCGCGATGCGATCGCAGGATGTCGATGGCACGCTGAAGCGCGTCATCGACAAGTTCCCGCACTGCGCCGTCCACTGCATTTGCGGTATCGTCGCTGTACTCCCGGCTTTGAGGCATCGGGACGCCGGGTTGGAGAAAGGCTGAACGCTCCCGGTCGTAGGCGACATTGCCCAGCACCTCGCTCATTCCGTAACGCAATACCATGGCACGGGCAAGGTCGGTAGCGCGGGCAATGTCATCCGAGGCGCCTGTCGAAATCTCGTCGAAGACTACCTGCTCCGCTGCGCGTCCACCCATCATGACAGCCATCTTGTTTTTCAGCTCCATCCGCGTCATCAGAAACCGGTCCTCGGTCGGCCGCTGAATCGTGTAGCCGAGTGCGCCGATGCCCCGCGGAATGATGGAGACCTTGTGCACCTCATCCGTGCCTGGCAGCGCCAGCGCCACCATGGTGTGCCCCAGTTCGTGGAAGGCGACCACACGGCGTTCTTTCGGATTCAGGAGCCGGTTGCGCTTTTCGAGACCTGCGACGACGCG
>CAZYYR010000023.1:13656-18484 GCA_964651465.1 uncultured Nitrosospira sp. | reverse complement strand
GTCTGCAGGCCGGCACGATCCAGCACTGTGATATGGCCGCGGCGGTACCGTATGAACCCCGCCTGCTGCAGCTTTCCGGCTGCTTCCGTAATGCCCTCGCGTCGGACCCCGAGCATGGTGGCGATCAGTTCCTGCGTCATGATCAGTTCCTGCGAGTCCAGGCGGTCGAGTGTCAGCAGCAGCCACCGGCACAGCTGCTGCTCGATCGTGTGATGCCGATTGCATACGGCGGTCTGCGAGATCTGGGCGATGAGCGCCTGCGTGTAACGCAGCAGCAGGCGCTGAATGACACCTCCCTGATTGAATTCCTGCATCAGATGGACAGCCTTCATCCGGTAGCCGTATCCGCCGGTTTGAACGGTTGCCCAGTCGGGAGTGCTTTCGCCCCCCATGAACAGCGAAATGCCGAGCATGCCTTCGTTTCCTACTCCTGCGATTTCCGAAGATGCACCATTTTCCAGGATATAGTGCAGGGAAATGATGGTGGTAGTCGGAAAATAGACATACGACAGGCGCCCCCCCGATTCATACAGAACGTCCCCGAGCGGCATGGAGACCAGCTCCAGATGAGGTTTCAAGCGTTCGAGATCAGCTGCCGGCAAGGCTGCGAGAAGCTGGTTCAGCTCGGATAGAGGGGGAGGAGTACTCGGCATCCGCTACAAGGTCATTTCTTTATGATAAGAAAGTAAGCGCGGCTTCGGCACGGTCAGGCATAATCTATGCTGGAAGCTTCCGTTTTCCGCCGAGTTACCCGTAGTTACCCGAAGGCCGGGTAGTTCATGATAGCATTATTCTCAAAAAACACTGCGCATTGCTGCGCAGTGTTTCTGCTCCAGGGCGCTGCACTGCAAAGGCCTGGCCTGTCGTCCTTGCGATTTTCGCAGTATTCCATTTTCCACGCCGGCAATTTGTGCGTTAGCGTACATACTATGGATGAGTCAAACTCCTATCATGCGATTTGATGCCAAACAGGTGGAATCCCTTCCTTCAGTATGCGCTAACCGACGGCTATGACGGCATGACACAGGATTCCTGCCGGTTGAGATTCGCGGGGTATGCGGGATATGGGATATCCATGTCGGCTGCATGAGGGCGAATGATCAGCCACAGCGGGATGGGTCCGCCGTTCCGGCGGCTGTCCACCCGGACGCGCTGCCTCCTGGCAGTCTTCATAAGAAAGAGGTTCGCGGAGGTGCACCTGCAGTCCTTTCCGGGCAATCCTTCCTTTTTCTGCCAGTCGCGTTGCTTCCGCGGCAGAGGGCATTGGCCGTCCAGAAACCCCGTTCATGAGTGTCTCGAGTTTGCCCGAAGCCATGGCCCACATTGATACGTACATATTATTGAGAGGCTTGCGCCAGGATGCCGTCGTCGAAAGAGAGCGGCAGGGGGAATGGCCGGCATGAATGCCAGGGACCGGGGTGTTTCCCGGATAATGGGCGCCGTTGCGGGCCGGCTTCGTAATATCGGAAAGCCTACTGCCCTGAGCGAAGAGCTTCCGCTGCGATCGGAGCTGTTCAGCGCGGACCAGATGGAACTGTACGGCGGGATTCTGGCGGCCTCGCACGAGCTGTCGCCCAGCCGCGGCACGGATCAGCTTCTGGCCCGCCTGGATGAGAACGAAAGAAAGCTGTTCAATATCTGCAGCATATTGACCGAGGCAGTAACGGCGGATCAGCTGCTGACACCGGCAGGCGAGTGGCTGTACGATAATTTCTACCTGATCGAGGAGCAGATCCGCACGGCCAAGCGCCATCTTCCCAAGAGCTACAGCCGCGAATTGCCTCTGCTCGCGGGAGGCGCGTCCGCCAGCCTTCCGCGGGTTTATGACATCGCCCTGCAGGCGATCTCCCACGGAGATGGCAGGGTCGATACCGAGAGTCTCAGGCGTTTCGTCGCAGCCTACCAGGCGGTCGCCAATCTCCAGCTGGGAGAATTGTGGGCCATCCCGATCATGCTGCGGCTGGCGCTGATCGAGAATCTTCGCCGCGTCGGGGTGTACATCGCCGCCGGCAGGATGGACCGTAACCTTGCCGACACCTGGGCGGATGAGATCATAAAGGTTGCAGGAAAGGATCCCAAGAGCCTCGTTCTGGTGATTGCCGACATGGCGCGCTCCGAACCCCCGATGACGACGCCGTTCGTATCGGAATTCGTCCGGCGGCTGCAGGGGCAGGGTCCGGCCCTGGCGCTTCCCCTGACCTGGATCGAGCAGAGGCTGGCCGAGTCGAACCAGTCGGTCGAGCAACTGGTCCAGCTGGGTAGCCAGCAGCAGGCAGCCGACCAGGTTTCGATCTCGAACAGCATCAACAGCCTGCGCACGCTAGGTGCAATCGACTGGCGCGATTTCGTCGAAACGACCAGCATCGTCGAGCAGACATTGAGGGAGGATCCGAACGGCGTATACGGCCGTATGGACTTCGCCAGCCGGGATCAATACCGGCATGTGGTGGAGCGGCTGGCCAAGGCAAGTCCGGTAACCGAAGTGGAGGTAGCAAGGCGCGCGCTCCGGCTCGCAAACGATGCTGTTGCGCGGGGAGAAGGCGAGGCCAGGGAGCATGTGGGGTTTTATCTCGTCGATAAGGGCTTGCCCAGTCTCGAAAAGGCGGCTGAAGTAAAGCTCTCTTTCAAGGAGTCGTTGTGGCGGTTCAGTCGCCGCCATCCCCTTCTCTGCTACACCGGAGCGATCGCCCTGTTCACGCTGGGCCTGACCGGCATTCTCCTGAACGAGGCCCATGCCTATGGAGCCCGGGGGTGGCTGCTCGGCCTGACCGGAATCATCCTGCTCCTGGCGACCAGTCAGTTCGCCGTCACCCTCGTCAACTGGATCAGCCCGATGCTGGTTCGGCCCCACAAGCTGCCCAGAATGGATTTTTCAGATGGGATACCGCCGGCATTTTCGGCACTGGCGGTAATACCGACCCTGCTGACGAGCGAACCGGAGATCACGGATCTCGCCGAAGCGCTCGAAGTGCGGTTTCTGGCCAATCGCGACAAGAATGTGTATTTCGGTCTGCTGACGGATTTCATGGATGCGGACCAGGAAACGCTCCCCGAGGACGATGTACTGGTGAATCATGCCCGCTCGCTGATCGAAGAGCTGAATCGCAAGTATGACAATAAAAGTGGGCAGAATATGTTCGAGGGCCGCGATGCGGCGGGCGCGTACCAGGGGGGGCCATTCTTTCTTTTTCATCGCCCTCGCCGCTGGAACGGGGGCGAGCGTGCCTGGATGGGTCATGAGCGCAAGCGCGGAAAACTGGCGGATTTGAATGCCTTGCTGCGGGGGGCCGGAAGCGATGCGTTTTCCGTGATTGTCGGGAACACGGCCGTGCTGGGCGACATCAAGTATGTCATCACGCTGGATACCGATACGCAGCTCCCGCGCGAGACGGCGCAACAGTTCATCGCGGCAATGGCCCATCCTCTGAACCAGCCACGGATCGACATGTTGCGCGGCGACAGGAACAACGCGCTGGTGACAGAAGGGTATGGAATCCTGCAGCCCCGGGTTGCCGTCACCCTGTCAAGTACGAACCGGTCCCATTACGCATGGCTTTATGGCGGCGACGCCGGCGTGGATCCTTATACCCGTGTCGTTTCCGACATCTACCAGGATCTGTTTTACGAGGGCTCGTTCATCGGAAAAGGGATCTACGATGTGGACGCATTCGAGCAGGCAGTCTGCGGCCGCTTTCCGGAGAACAGGATACTCAGCCATGATCTTCTGGAAGGGTGTTATGCCCGGGCGGGTCTGTTGAGCGATGTGCAGCTGTACGAGGAATTTCCCTCGCGCTACCGTGCCGACGTCAGCCGCCGGCACCGGTGGATCCGGGGCGACTGGCAGCTTGCCAGCTGGCTTTTGTGGCGCGTGCCGGGACCGGGTGGCGGTCATCAGCCCAACCCGCTGTCCTCCCTGTCCAAATGGAAGCTGATGGACAACCTCCGGCGCAGCCTCGTTCCGGCGGCGCTGACCCTGCTGCTGCTGTCGGGATGGGTGGCCTTGGGCCATGCGTGGTTCTGGACGCTTGTGGTGATCGGCATCCTTGCCACACCCGCTGTCATCACCACGCTCTCCGATCTGGTGAAGAAGCCGGGCGAAGTCGCATGGCGCCCGCACTTTGCCGTTACGCTCCGCGCAGCCGGGCGTCACTTTGGCCAGATGGTATTTTCCCTGGCCTGCCTTCCGTTCGAAGCCTATTTCAGCCTCGACGCGATCGTGCGCACGCACGTGCGGCTTTTTGTCACGCACCGCCGGCTTCTGGAGTGGAATCCCTCCCATTACGTGAAGCGCATGCCCGGCGCAGAGGTGGATCGCGATGGACCGGCGGGCCTTCGGGCATCCTACCTGGTCATGTGGGTCGTGCCCGCGACAGCCATCGCTGCCCTCGCGGGCATGATCATGACAGAGCCGCTGGGAATCATCGCGGCACTGCCGGTGCTTCTGCTGTGGATGGCGGCGCCGGCCATCGCGTGGTGGGCAAGTCTTCCGCTGCCGCCCCGGACCGCGGAGCTGGCGGTCGGGCAGATCAGCTTTCTGCGGCAGATCGCGCGCCGTACCTGGCATTTCTTTGAAACATTCGTGGGCCCGCAGGACAACTGGCTGCCTCCCGACAATTTCCAGGAGCATCCGGTTGCGATGACGGCTCATCGGACATCGCCGACCAACATGGGCCTGGCATTGCTCTCCAACGTGGCGGCCTACGATTTCGGTTATATCGGGGGCGGCGGCCTCATCGAGCGGACGGCCAATACCTTGAAGTCGATGGAAACGCTGGAACGGCATGCGGGCCATTTTTACAACTGGTACGACACGCAGACGAAAGCGCCA
>CAZYYR010000023.1:0-13556 GCA_964651465.1 uncultured Nitrosospira sp. | reverse complement strand
GGCCGTTCCGTCATTGCGGCAACTCGCCGCCCAGGGAAACGGACCGGCGCACGCCCAGCTGGCCGATCTCGAAAGGCTCGCGCGCGAGGCGGGCGAAATGGCGCAGATGGAGTACGGTTTCCTGTTCAATCATGCCCAGCGGCAGCTCTCGATTGGATATAACGTCGGTGAACATCGGCTGGATACCAGCTACTACGATCTGCTCGCGTCGGAAGCGCGATTCTCCAGCTTCGTCGCCATCGCGCAAGGACAACTCCCCCAGGAAAGCTGGTTCGCCCTCGGCCGGCTGCTGACTACGCATGGCGGCGAGGCGACCCTGCTGTCCTGGAGCGGCTCGATGTTCGAATACCTCATGCCGCTCCTGGTGATGCCGAATTTCGATAACACGCTGCTCGACCAGACCTGCAGGTCGGCAGTCGACCGCCAGATCGCGTATGGGGAAGAACGCGGGGTTCCCTGGGGCATTTCGGAATCCGGCTACAATGCGGTCGATGCCCAGTTCAACTACCAGTATCGGGCATTTGGCGTTCCGGGCCTCGGACTCAAGCGTGGTCTGGGGGAAGACCTGGTCATTGCGCCGTACGCGTCCGTGCTGGCGCTGATGATCGCGCCCGAGGCCGCCTGCCGCAATCTGGAGGTCCTGGCAGGACAGGACATGTGCGGCAAATACGGTTTTTACGAGGCGGTCGACTATACCCCGTCCCGCCTTCGCCACGGCGAGAAACGCGCTATCGTGCGTTCGTTCATGGCGCATCATCAGGGGATGAGCCTGCTTTCCCTGGCCTATCTGCTGCTGGATCAGCCCATGCAGCGGCGATTCGAATCCGAGCCCGCCTTCCAGGCAACCATGCTGCTGCTCCAGGAGCGGATTCCCAGGGCGACGGCGTTCCGCTCCCATGCCGCGGAGCTTCCGGATGTGCGGGTCATCAAGGAACTGCCGGACATGCCGATGCGTCTGCTCGCCAAGGCGGACACCCGGGTTCCCGAGGTGCAGCTCCTGTCGAACGGGCGATACCATGTCATGGTCACCAATAGCGGCGGCGGAAGCAGCCGGTGGAAGGATCTCGCCGTAACCCGCTGGCGTGAAGACAGCACGTGCGATTACTGGGGCAGCTTCTGCTACCTGCGCGACGTCCAGAGTGGAGAATTCTGGTCGAATACCTACCAGCCGACGCTGAAGGAGCCCAAACGCTATGGCGCCGTGTTCTCCGAGGGGCGGGTAGAATTCAGGCGTCGCGACCTTGATTTCGACACTCACACCGAGATTACCGTATCGCCGGAAGATGACATCGAGCTGAGACGGGTCCGCATCACCAACCGGGCGTGGACACACCGGACCATCGAGGTGACGTCCTATGCGGAGGTCGTGCTCGCGCCGCCGATGGCGGATGCGCAGGCGCCCGCTTTCGGCAATCTTTTCATCCAGACGGAACTCCTGCCCGATCAGCGCGCCATCCTGTGCAGCCGGCGGCCGCGCGCTCACACGGACCCGGTGCCATGGATGTTTCACCTGATGACCGTGCACGGCGCCCCGCCCGAAGATGTTTCTTACGAGACGGACCGCATGGCGTTCGTGGGGCGGGGGAACGACCTGTCCACGCCACGTGCGATGATCGATCCGGCGCCGCTTTCCGGCAGCCAGGGCTCGGTTCTCGACCCGATTGTGGCCATCCGGCTGCGCACGACGATCGAGCCGGGCGAATCCGCCACGATCGATATCGTCACCGGAGCCGGGGATTCGCGGCATGCGGTGATGCAGCTGATAGAGAAGTATCAGGACCAGCATCTGAAAAACCGGGTTTTCGATCTTGCCTGGACGCATAGCCTGGTGGTCTTGCGCCAGCTCAATGCGACCGAGACCGATGCACAGCTGTTCGGGCGGCTGGCAGGGTCGGTCCTGTACGCCAACCGGTATCTGCGCGCGGACGACGCGGTGCTCGCCAAGAACCGCCGGGGCCAGTCGGGGCTTTGGGGATACGCCATTTCGGGCGACCTGCCCATCGTGCTGCTGCAGATCAGCAATGCGGCCAATGTCGGCCTGGTAGGCCAGTTGGTGCAGGCGCATGCTTACTGGCGCGTGAAAGGACTCGCCGTCGATCTCGTCATCTGGAACGAGGACCATTCGACCTACCGTCAGCTGCTGCATGACCATATCATGGGCCTGGTGGCAGGAAGCGCCGAGGCGCACGTGCTCGACCGTCCGGGCGGCATTTTCATTCGCCGCGCCGAACAGATCGCCATCGAGGACCGTATCCTGATGCAGGCAGTGGCGCGTGTAGTCATCATCGATGGCGAGGGCAGTCTCATGGAACAGCTCGGCTTGCGCGATCTTGCCGAATCGCCGCCTTCCCAGCCGAAACTGGAGCCGGTCAGGCAGCCCGATCCCGCCGTTCCTGCCGAACCTGTCGAGCTGCCGCCGCGCGAACTGCTGTTCGATAATGGATACGGCGGATTTACCCTCGATGGCCGCGAATATGTCATTACCATCAGGCCGGATCAGACCACGCCCGTTCCGTGGTCGAATGTGCTGGCAAATCCGCAATTCGGCACTGTCGTGTCCGAGAGCGGGCAGGGGTATACCTGGTGTGAGAATGCGCATGAATACCGTTTGACGCCATGGAGCAACGACCCCGTCTGCGATACCGGCGGAGAGGCATATTACCTGCGTGATGAGGAAACCGGCAATTTCTGGTCGCCCGCGCCGCTGCCGCGGCGGGGAGCGGCGCCATATGTGACACGGCACGGATTCGGCTACAGCGTGTTCGAGCACACCGAGGATGGGATCCGGTCGGAGATGTGGATGTATGTCGCCCTGGACAGTCCGGTGAAATTCACCGTGCTGAAAGTCAGGAACGAATCCGGACGTCCACGCAGGCTTTCTGCGACAGGATATGTCGAATGGGTGCTGGGCGACCTGCCTGAGAAGAGCAGGATGCACGTGGTTACCGAGATCGATACGGAAAGCGATGTAATGCTCGCGCGCAACCCTTATAACAATGAATTTTCCGGGCACGTCGCTTTTTTCGATACGGATGGAAAAATTTACAGCAGAACAGGTGATCGCACCGAATTCATCGGCCGCAACGGACGGCTGCACGATCCTGCAGGCATGGCCTCGCAGGATCTGTCCGGGCGGATGGGTCCGGGATTCGATCCCTGCGGCGCCATCCGGATTCCGTTCGACCTGCTCGATGGGCAGGAACGAGAGATCGTCTTTCGCCTGGGCGCAGGAACGGATGCCAGCGATGCGCTCCAGATCGCGCAGCGGCTGCGGGGGGCGGAGGTGGCGCGCCAAGAACTCGAAAAGGTCCATCGTTACTGGCGCCGCACCCTCGATACGGTCCGGGTGGAAACGCCGGATGTGTCGGTAAACGTGATGGTCAATGGCTGGCTGGTATACCAGGTGATGGCTTCCCGCCTGTGGGGGCGCAGCGGGTACTACCAGTCGGGAGGCGCTTTCGGATTCCGCGATCAGTTGCAGGACGTGATGGCGCTCGTGCATGTCGAACCGGGGCTCGTTCGCGAACACCTGCTCAGGAGCGCCGCCCGCCAGTTCATCGAAGGGGATGTACAGCACTGGTGGCATCCGCCGGGGGGGCGCGGCATCCGCAGCCGCTGTTCGGATGACTACCTGTGGCTGCCGCTGGCAGTCTGCCGCTATGTCAGGACGACCGGCGATATGCGTGTGCTGGATGAAACCGTTTCCTTTCTCGAAGGGCGGCAGGTTGCGCCGGATGAGGAGTCGTATTACGATCTCCCGGTTCTTTCCGAACAGGCATCGAGCCTGTATGACCACTGCGTGCGAGCGCTTATGCACGGCCTGCGTTTCGGCGAGCACGGGCTTCCGCTGATGGGTACGGGGGACTGGAACGACGGCATGAACCTTGTCGGGTTTCACGGACGCGGCGAAAGTATCTGGCTGGCTTTCTTCCTGTACGATATCCTGGAACAGTTTTCCGGGGTTGCCGCGCAGTACGGCGACCAGGCCTTTGCCGAACGCTGCCGGAAGGAAGCGGATGGCCTGCAGAAGAATATCGAACGGCATGGCTGGGACGGGAAATGGTATCTGCGCGCCTTCTTCGACGATGGCTCTCCGCTCGGTTCCGCCGTCAATCCGGAGTGCCGGATCGATGCGGTCTCGCAGAGCTGGTCGGTTTTGTCCGGAGCGGGCTCGCCAGAGCGCCGGCAACAGGGGATGGAGTCAGCGAACCAGTACCTTGTCCAGCGTGACGCCCGCCTGATAAAGCTGCTCGATCCGCCGTTCGATCAGTCGGCGCTGAACCCCGGCTATATCAAGGGGTATGTCCCCGGCGTGCGCGAGAACGGCGGGCAGTATACCCATGCGGCCGTCTGGACGACGATGGCTTTTGCGCTGATGGGCGATCATGAGCGCGCCTGGGAACTCCTGTCCATGATCAATCCCGTGAACCATACCCGCTCCTCCGAGGGGGTGGCCGTCTATAAAACGGAACCTTATGTCGTTGCGGCCGATGTGTACGGGGTGGCCCCCCATACCGGCCGCGGAGGGTGGTCGTGGTATACAGGTTCGGCGGGATGGCTGTACCGGCTGATGCTGGAAACGCTGCTCGGGGTCAACCTGGAGCAGCGCAGGCTGCATTTCAAACCGCGCCTGCCGGCGGACTGGAGCAGCTTCAAGGCGCAATACCGCTATGGCGAAACGGTTTACCATATCACCGTATCGCGGGCGGCCAGTGCGGATAAGGAAGGATTGACGGTCGATGGAGCCGATCGGCCCGGTTCGACGATCGATCTTGTGGATGATCGCGCCTCGCATACTGTCGAAGTCCGGCTAGGCGGCTCGTAAGCAGGGGCCGCAGGTCCGTGCCGGGAAGCGGACCTGTGCCGGGAGGCGGCGAAGCGATCAGCGAGTGCGGCTCAAGCCGATGCCACGGATGATCCCGTCAAAGGGATGGCCGGTGTCAATGCGGAGTGTGCGGAGGGTGCCGAGTGAATGGCGGGCGGTATCGCCGATTGGGTCATCCTGGCTGCCAGGCCTTGCGTATAGCGCTGAAGCAGATAACGGAGCGGGCTGCCCAGTTCGAATTCCCTCATCAGGCTGGAGGCCTGCAGCCGGTAGCTGTAACCTGCGCTCTGGACAATGGCCTGAGCCGGCGTGATTTTCCGCCCCATCAGCATGGAAATGCCGAAAACGCCTTCGTTTCCGATCAGCGCAATTCTTGCAGGATCTCCCTTTTCGTTAAGGGTAAGCAAGGAAATCGTGCAGGTGATGGGAAAATAGACAAGGCCGAGCTGGCCGCCATTTTCATAAACAGTCCACCCCTCCGGCAAAGGCACCAGTTCGAGACAGGATTCCAGCCGCTTATAGTCCTTTTCAGGAAGGGCGGCCAGCAGGAGATTTTGGCGGGGGGCGTGGGGTGTCTTGGTCTGAAGGGGTGACATTCAATTCCTCTCTTTCTCTGGCGTCAGTCAGCGTTGATCGAATGTTGGCGATCCTAATCTGAACAAGGGTGTGCTAAAGGGGGTAAAAAAGGGTGTAAAAAACACCGACACTCGAAGATTATCGTGCAAGCGGGTCGTTGGTATGTGCGGTGCCAGACAGACCGTGCGGAGCGAGAACGGAAGAATTGAACCTCAGCGTGGCCTGTGCGCCTACCGGCCTGAGAAAGCCTGCAAAGCGTGGAAGCGTTTCACTCGACGCCTTGGAGACTGGGGACGGGCAAAAAATTTGGGAGAAATATCAGCAGGACACGCGTTCCGGGTTGAGGATGCGCCTGTTTGCCGTTAAACTCGACAGGAAATTCAGCAAGGCAGACACCTGCCTCTCTTCGGGCAGGATGCGATGGACTGCCTGTCCGCCGCCACCCGGATTACTTTATAGGAGGATGTGATGGCAAAAACCGCCAGGCAAAGCAAAGAAAAGCTCATCAAGGATTTCCAATCGGTGATCGCAGATACCGAAGAATTGATGAAATTCGTAAGCAGCGAGAGTGGAGGAAAGGCTGAAGCGCTGCGCGACAAGCTGGACCAGAACCTGAAGCGGGCCAAGGAATATCTACACGATCTGGAAGGGACCGTGGTTGACAAATCGAAGGCGGCGGCGCGCGTGACCGACGAATATGTACATGAGAACGCGTGGCAGACCGTTGGGCTGGCGATCGGGGTCGGCCTCCTGGTGGGATATCTCCTCAGGCCGCGCGACTGATCCCACTGATTTGAAGTCACGTTCTGTTCAGTAGCCGGCTCAGCAGTAGCCGGCTCAGCGAGCCGGTTCATCATTTATCCGGGGGAGATCGGGTATGCGAATGCGAATGACATTTCTCGCGCTTGTCGCGCTGGTATGCGTAAGCGGCACCGCCAGGGCGGACGCTTTCAGCGGCCTGTATGCGTTTGGCGATAGCCTGTCCGATGTCGGGGGCAGCTCATCCGCTGTCATGAGCCTCTACAAGCTCCTGAACGATAATTGCGACCCGACCCATCCCTGCTCGCCGTTCGGGCCGTATTTCGAAGGACGGATCTCGAATGGCCCTGTTGGGACGGAATACCTGGCACAGCGTCTGTTCCCCGCAGGGGCCAGCAGTACCAATTTCCGAGGTTATGCCGTAGCGGGCGCCACCTCCGGCGTCGGGAATTTCGGAGATGAGGGCAGCGCGACCGATTCGGGCCTGTTCAGCCTGCCGGGCATGCAGCAGCAGCTGGCCCGCTACATGAGCGATTCGGGTGGTGCAGCTGATCCAGGCGCCCTGTATTTCGTGTGGGGTGGGGCGAATGATTACCTGACGCATAACTCTCCGGTGGATGCAGCCCGCAATATCGGGGGCTATGTAAGGACGCTTGCGGAAGCGGGCGCGAAGCATATTCTGGTTCCGAACCTTGCCGATCTCGGCCATACACCCTTTGCCCGGATAGAGGGTGTGGAGGCCCAGGCCCATGACTATACCCTTGTGTTCAATAATGAATTGGCGAGCCAGCTGGGGAATGTTGGCTCCAGTTTTTCCGGCACGCGTATTTTCGGGTTCGATACCTATACGCTGTTGAACAATGTCATCCAGAATCCAATCGACTATGGGTTGACGGACGTTGAAGGGGCTTGCGTGTCCCGGCTTATCTTCGAGTGCGGCAATCCCGACGGCCATCTCTATTGGGACAGCTTTCATCCTACCACCCATGCGCATGCCATTCTCGGCGCGGCGTTCGCCAGCGCCGTGCCAGAGCCCCTGACTTATGCCATGTTCATTGCGGGGCTGCTTGCGCTCGGTGCCCTGAATATCCGGGGGCAGAGGCGTGGAACGTCTGGACAGGTAAATGCGATAGTCCGGTTCGGGGGAAGTACTTCTTAATCGATCCGATTTAGGGAGCCGGCAATTTTGCTGTCGATTCCCTGGCTGGAATGTGATGCTGATCAAGTTCAAAACCGATGCCTATGCCGATATCACCATGTTCGGCGATGTCGCGAAGCAGTTGCTGAGGATGATGGGCCACAGCGGTACGGTTCCGAGTGCCCTGCTGGCGGATGACATTCCAGCCGCGCTGAGCCGTCTCAAGCATGCTGTCGAGGCAGGAAAAACGCCGTCTTCGGGCTCGCAGGATGGAAGCACACCTGCAAAGAATCCTGATGACGATGAAGCGGTAAGTCTTGCGTATCGGGCCATACCATTGATCGAACTGCTCACCGCGGCAGCCAGAAAACACTGCAATGTGATGTGGGACAAGCTGTAATTCCCCGTGCGCCTGCTGCTTTTCCTGAGCACGGCGATTTGCAGCCGTATGATGCGCGTACCGGTTCTTCGGTAAGCTCGCTCCCGCTTCGTCGCAGCCGGCCTCCAGCCGGCGCCAGGGCACAGGGATCCATGACGAGGGTCCGGCCAGGGGTTTAAAAGAGAGCCCATGTCAAAGAGATCAGGGGGCTCGAGAGAGAGCCGAGAGAAGCTATCCCCGTATGATCACTTGTCCGTCGCTTTTTTGTGAGCAACGAGATGGTCGATCAGCGAAACCAGTTCGTTTGAATCCACGGGCTTGGAAAGATGGTATTGATAGCCCGCCCGAATCGCCCTGGCGCGATCTTCCGCATGGGCAAATGCCGTCAGGGCGATGGCAGGCGTCGCCCCACCGTCTTCCAGGGAAAACTTTCTGACTTCGGCGATGAAATGATAGCCGTCCTCGTCCGGCATGCTGATGTCACTGATGACCACATCCGGCTTTTCCGTCTTTAGAAGCGCCAGCCCCTCGCTGGTACCGGCGGCGGCGATCACGTTGGCGTCGAATCCGCCCAGCATCCGGCTGAGGAGTTCGCGCGCATCCTCCTCGTCGTCTATGACCAGTATTTTCACTCCCGCAAGCGACCGGTTCTGGTCGGAGGGATGCGGAACCTACGGCAGCAAGGATTTGACGGCCCCCTCGTCCGTTGTCGAGAGCGGCAGATTCACGACAAACGACGAACCCTGGTTTGCTCCCGCGCTTTCGGCCCGAACGGTTCCGCCATGAAGCTCGGCCAGTTGCTTGACGATGGCGAGCCCCAGGCCCAGACCGCCATATTGTCGGGTCAACGAGGCATCTCCCTGCCTGAAGCGGTCGAAGACGTAGGGCATGAACTCGGGCGAAATGCCCAGCCCCGAATCGTTGATCCTGATTTCCAGAAATGAGCCTGATTGCTCAACGACGACCTCGATCCAGCCGCCTTTGGGTGTGAATTTTATCGAGTTTGACAGCAGATTCCAGAAGATCTGCTGGAGCCGGCTGGAATCTCCCGTTATCGTGCCAATATGGGGCGCAATTGTCTTTTTCAGCGTTACGCCCTTTGCCTGTGCCGTTGGCCTGACCGATTCGACTGCTGCTTCGATCAGGCTGGCAATATCCATCTGCTGCATGTCGAGCCTGACTTTCCCCGAAATGATGCTGCTCATTTCAAGAAGATCTTCGATGAGCTTGTTCTGGGCGCGGGCATTTCGTTCTATCGTTGCCAGGCCTTTATGAATATCCCCGTTTTTCATGTTGCCGCTCAGGATGAGCTGGGACCAGCCCAGTATCGCATTCAGCGGCGTCCTCAATTCATGCGACAGTGTCGCCAGGAACTCATCCTTCAGGCGACTGGCCCGCTCGGCTTCATTTCTGGCGATGCGCTCTTTTTCGAGGAGCCGGTGCTTTTCCTCATCCGCCAGCGCGAGGGCTTCGGCAAGTTTTGCCACTTCATGACTCGTGGCTTTCCCGTAGCGGCTTGGCCGTATGCCGCGCGTGACACCCGCCACCTGGCGGGCCAGGTCCGCCAGAGGCTGCAATATCCCGAGCCGGGTATAGAATATGATGGCCATCGTGGCAAGGAGGGCCGTGAATATGAGCACCATCTCGAAGATGACCTGCCGCTCCAGCGTGGCCAATTCCCGATTTGATTGAATCTGCATGCGCTCGTCGAACAGTTCCATGAATTTCTGGATGGGCTGCATGACCTCCGCTTTCTCGGCGTTGTAGCGATCGCTGAACAGCAAGTTGATGGCGAAGTTGCGGTTGGGTTTGCCGCGCACGGTAAGATTGCCCTTCGCATCGGCAAATCTGCCCTCGAGCGCGGCAAACGCTTCTCTTTCCATTCGAGCCAGGTTGTCGGAGCGTTCCAGTGCCTGCTCCAGCAAATCATATTCTTCCTCGTTCAAATCCGCTTTCCGGAACCTGTCCAGCATGGGAAGGTTTTCTCCCTGTTCAGCCGGAAAGAGCTCCCCTGCCACAATGAGGTGCCAGTACGTGGGGGAGTACTCCAGTGGATGGGGGCGCAGCCCTTCGCGAATCTGCAGTATCTTCGTAAAATGACGCTTATAGACCGGATCGCCCGTGATGACGTAGCTGCGTGCCATGCGGGTGAGGTCATCGGAGGTGTGCAGCAGTTCATCCGCCAGCAGAATGGCCCGGAACCGGTGGCGCTCGCTTTTGTTCATTTCCTCGCGGACACTCAGGGAGTGAAACACGAGCACGCCGATCCCTGTCAGCAACACCACAAGGACAATATTCGAAAGACTCGTAAAGTTTTTGATATTCACCGGACTGCCCGCCGCCAGCGTTCCACAGTAAGCATTGAATTCTATACGCGGTAATCCACCGAATGCCATGTATTTCCGGGGTGGGCCGATAAAACCGGCATTCCGTTCGCACTTGCCCAACGATGGGATCAAGCCGTCCGTTCTTCACCGGAAATGCCGAGGTCATCCCATCTTTTCACATTTATGCAATGCCGCTGAAACAGACGGATGCTAAAGTTCGCCTCCGAATTGATAAAACCCGGAGGAAACAACGATGCATTCATATCGCTTCCGACTCGTTTTTGCGGTTCTCGCCATTTTGCTCAGCCTGGGTGTCGCCGTCGCCGCGCTTGACGGTCTTTCCGCACGCGATTCCGACCCGGCCGGAAAAATGTACGAAGATTTCAATGAGGCGTTTATCCGGCACTGGAAAACGAGAACAGGGGTCGAGGTCACCATAAGGCCGGCCAAGACCCCATCGGGCATACCCATCCGCACCACGGTGAACGGCCTCAACGCCGTGTCGCTTGCCGTGACGTATGACCCGGTGGCATTGCAGCGGAATAGCAAATTCACCCTTCCAGACTGGCAGAAACCCGTGCCGCAAAGCACGCCATACACTTCCACCATAGTATTTCTGGTACGCCAGGGCAACCCGAAAAGGATAAAGAATTGGAACGATCTGACGCAACCCGGCGTGGAGGTGATCACATCCGACCCTAGGACTTCGAGTGACGCGCGCTGGAGCTATCTGGCGGCCTGGGGCTATGCGCTCAGGCAACCGGGAGCAACCGAGGCATCGGCACATCGGTTTGTCGGTAAACTGTTTGCCAATGTAAAAGCCCTGGAATCGGGGACGCGCAATTCGGTTGCCACTTTTGCCGAACGCGGAACAGGCGATGTGCTGCTGGCCTGGGAAAATGAAGCCCACCTGATCGTCAGGGAAGGGAAGGGGGGAAAGGACAAGTTCGAGATCGTCGTGCCGTCCGTGTCGATCCTGGCCGAGCCCACCCTCAGCGTGATCGAGGAACCGGGCAACCGGACGGGGACGCGGGAAGTCGCCAGGGCATATGTCGACTACCTCTATACGGCGAAGGCGCAGGCCATCGCTGCGCAACACCACTACCGTCCTCGCGACGAGAAGGTCGCCGAAAAATACGCCGGACAATTTCCCTCCATCGAAAGGTTCACTGTCGATGAAGCCTTCGGCAGCTGGAAGGAAGCCTGGCAGACACATTTCGCCAGCGGGGGCACGTTCGAGCAACTCCTGGGCATGTTGAACAGCCATGCCCGGTCAACCAGCGAGCTGTCAGCCTCGGAAGGCTGAGGAAAGGCTGAAAAAAAGCTGAGGAATGGCAGGGGCCGGCAAAATTCGGCCCGATCCACTGCCGGGAATCGTAGGCTCTCATTGATCCGTCCGTAAATAGTAAAAATCCTTTCCTGAGCGCGCAACGGCCGGGATTCGCAACACCCGCAGCGGATCAGGTCACAACGGCCTTTTGGTTATCCTCCCCGGCTGTCCTTTTCGCTCTTCTACGGAGCTTGAACGGTCGAGCCTCGCAAGTGCTTTGCTTTCAAACAGTTTCATTCCTTCCATCTTGCTGCTCTTTTGCTGTTCTTGCTGGTTTGGCACGGGTTTGCCGGAACCACTTCCCATTTTTGCGGTTAATGTGCGCCAGCGCACTGAGCCGTAACAGACGAAAAGGGATGATTGTATTCGAGCGGCGATACTCAACCTCGAGGGTTCATACTCGGGGAAGGCAGCTTTTCATTCAAATCCACTTTGGAGAAAAAGAAGATGAATATGCAAAATAGATTAACGATGGTTTTGGCTGTGATGCTCGCGGGCATGTTGTCCATTGCAGGCTGCGAGAAAAAGGCTGAAACAGCGCCCGAACCCGCGCCCGAACCCGCGGCTCAGCCGGAGGCCCAGACCACGGTGGGAACCGAAATTGATGACAGCGTGATCACGACCAGGGTCAAGTCGGCGTTGCTTGCGGATGATATCGTCAAGGGACTGGATATCAAGGTCGAGACCAGCAAGGGTGAGGTTCAGCTCAGCGGATTCGTGGAGAGCCAGGATCAGATCGACCGCGCAATCATGGTTACGAAGGGCGTGGAAGGCGTGAAGGACGTGGAAAATAAAATGGAACTAAAGGCCACGGAAACCACAGTGGGCGAGAAGATCGACGACGGTATCGTCACGACCAAGGTCAAGGCGGCGCTGTTGGCCGAAGAAGGTGTCAACAGCACGGACATTGCTGTGGAAACACGCGAAGGCGTGGTTCAGTTGAGCGGATTCGTGGACGATGCAGCCCAGATTGAAAAGGCCGGAGAAGTTACACGGACAGTGGAAGGCGTGAAAGACGTGAAGAATGACCTTGCCATCAGAAATTGAGTTGGCTGATAGCGTTATCCAGACTGAAACATCATCATAAGGAGTACAAAAATGAATTGGGATCAAGTCGAAGGCAACTGGAAACAGTTCAAGGGCAAAGTGAAAGAGCAGTGGGGCGAGCTAACCGACGATCACATCGATACGATTGCAGGAAAGCGTGACCAGCTTGCCGGCCGCATTCAGGAAGCGTACGGAATCGGCAAGGAAGAGGCGGAAAAGCAAATAGATGAATGGGAAAGAAACCAGGATACCTATCGTTCCAGCTAAGGCAGCCTTGAAGAAACCTGGGCGGGGGTGCGACAAGCTGCACCGTCCCATCCCCTTCTGCATCGGAGGAATCATGAGTAAGTCGAGCGGATTTCAAATTGCGAGCGGCTCCCTGCTGTGTTTTGCCTTGGCCTGGGCAGGGTCGGCAGTGGCTGCGGAGACGCAGGGAGACGTGGCGGTGTACAAGGCGGAGAAGGAACGCATCGAACGTGACTATGACGCTGCCGAAGAGCGTTGTGATTCCTTCAACGATAACGCCAAGGATATATGCCAGGCCGAAGCCAAGGGCGCGAAACAAGTTGCCAGGGCCGAACTCGAAGCCAGGTATAGCCCTTCCCCGGAAACCCAATACAAGGTGCAGATTGCAAAGGCGGAAGCCATTTATGAAGTGGCCAAGGAAAAGTGTGACGATAGTGCGGGCAATGCCAAGGATGTTTGCCTGAAAGAAGCGAAAGCTGCAGAAGCAGCTGCGAAAGCTGAAGCCAAGAGAGGGAAAGCGGGAATCCCCGAGTGAATCGGTGCAGGGCGCCTGCTTGACAGGACGCCCGGCAGAATGCGAGTAAATGTGTAAAAAGGATTCCTGGCACCGGAAGTGGCTCGGGACGGCTGATAGCGGAGACGGCTTGGAGCGCTATACCTGTTACAGGAGCATCGCCGCCGATCGAGGCACTCTTCGATAACATTCATGTGGAGAAGAGGAGATCATCATGCTTTATACCATAGCGGTAGTTTTGATCATTCTGTGGCTGCTGGGGCTGGTCAGTTCCTACACCATGGGTGGATTCATACACCTTCTGCTCGTCATCGCCATCGTCGTGGTCCTGCTGAGGATCATCAGCGGACGCAAACCGCTTTAGTGCTTAATGCTTTAGTCATCGCCTAAAGGATCTGCGGAATCCAGGATTCCA
>CAZYYR010000022.1:10631-18663 GCA_964651465.1 uncultured Nitrosospira sp. | reverse complement strand
TGCTCGACGTGCAACGTACACCGCCTGCCGCAGATGCAATATTCGATTGCGGCATTCAAGCCTATCAGAGCGATATCGGAAGTCGGGTCCTTCGCTGTTTTACATCTATCGCCTGATAAATCATGGTGTGGCTAAAAAGCATCAAAAGCAAAATCGTGGTATTCGCCATCATGGCAACCCTCATCCCTTCGGTCGGATTGGGTCTGCTGTCATTCCGGCAGAACGAGGCGCTGATCAGCGATAATGTCACGCACGAGCTTCGCGCCCTGACCAGTTATGCCAGCAGGGAAATAGAATTGTGGATCGAGAAACGCATCCATGAAATCCGCGTGACGTCCACCTCAAGCCCGGTCATCGACAGTCTCACAGCAATATATCGGCCGGAAACCCTCAAACCCGGCATGAGTGCACCCGTCGTGGCGCACTATCTTCGCTCAGTCCAGGAAAAGCTCGATACCATACTCGAACTCACCATTGTGAATGCGGGGGGGCAGGTAGTGGCAAGCAGTGCGGAAACCCCAACACGCGTCGCAATCCCGGACGAGTGGCCGCAGAACGCTGTCGACGAGGGCGTCATGCTCATCCCCCCCCATCGGGACGAGCGCTATTCCACAGCCACTCTCGCCATCGCCGTCCCTGTGCTTTCGTACGACAACATGTTGATGGGTGCACTGGTGGCCGTGCTCGACCTGCGCAGCTTGCAGCCGCACCTGAAAAGTGCGACCAAATCACCCCCGGGCGAGGTGCTCCTGCTCGGTCCCGATGGACGGACCCTGATCGGCAGCCAGGCTGACGGAAGCGCGGTGCTGCAGCTCGATGGCCCGTTGCTGCAGCAGTTGCTCGCGCATCCCGGCGAGTCACTGGTCTTTTCGGGATTGACGCATGGTGAAGTCATCGGTGTGGCAGAGCTTTCTCCCGAACTGGCAGTCACCATACTGGCCGAGCGTGACAGATCCGAAGTCTACGGAGGATGGATAGAACTGCGCAATGTGTTCCTGGCGCTGGTCGGAGGACTGGTTCTACTGGTTGCAGTCGTGGCCTTTCAAATGGGCCGCTCCATTGTGGTGCCGCTGCAGCGGTTGATCCGCGCAGCGGATCGCATCGCCAGCGGCGATCTGGATGTGCGGCTTTCGGCCACGCGAAAGGATGAACTCGGTCACCTGACGCAGGTATTCGATCAAATGGCGGATCGCCTGCGCCTCGGTCATGCCGAAATCATGGCGGCCCATGAGGCCATGCAACAGCAGAACCAGATGCTGGAAATGCTATCCGTCACGGACAGTCTGACCGGCCTGTACAATCGCAGCAAGCTGGATGCGATTCTTGCTGATGAACTCGCCCGATATGCTCGTACCCAGCGCCAATTCGCGCTGCTGATGCTGGATATCGATCATTTCAAGACGCTCAACGACACCCACGGCCACATCACGGGTGATGAAATCCTTAAGACTGTCGCCTGCATACTGCTTCAGTCGATACGCAGCATCGACTATGCCGCACGGTACGGCGGTGACGAACTGATCATCATCCTGGTGGAAACCTCCGCTGACCAGGCTGTCAGCACAGCGGAACGCATACGCTCCCAGGTCGAAAATGCCCTGTACGATGCCGGCCGCACCACCATCGCGGTAACGGTGAGTATCGGCATTGTGCAGTGCCAGCCGGGCGACACTGCTCCTATGGAGGTGTTGGCGCGCGTTGACAAGGCGCTTTACGAAGCAAAGCGCGGCGGCCGCAATCAGGCGTATTGGGCGACTAGTCTATGATATTTCCGTTGCGCCTGGGATTGACTATCTGGGCCTCCACCAGTTCGCAGAACACCCATCCTGAGCGCCCGTCGGCGGTCAGAACTTGCAGCCAGTCGCCCCGGTAAGCGTCGGCGATCATGGTGGAATCCTTCTTCAGCGTGCCCAGTACCGCGGCGCCCAAGCCTGGTTTCTGGCGAAGATTGCTATCGGCAATCACCCGAAAGGGCATCGGTACCTGAAAGGAGACAATCGCCTGAAGCGGATCCGATGCCTTGCGCGCACGATTGTTCGCGATCATGCCAATCAACCCCCGTGCCTGCGCAGCATAATCCATCGCTGCACCGAAGTTATCTTCCGCATAGGCTGCGGTTGCGGCATCCAGCAGGCGCTGTGCCTGTGTCTGCAATACCTGCTCCGATCCCACCGCAGGGGAAAGCTTGAGATTCTGCATCAGCATTTCCACTTCCGCGATGGTCGATGCGGCGGCGGGACGTGTGGCGAGGCGTCGCAGTTTCACCTGGGCATGAGCAGCCTGGCTGCTGGTTTCCTGCAAGGTCTTTGCCTGATCCTGATGCCGAACCTCCTGATTGCGGATATGCGCCTCCTTCTCGGCCAGCAGCTTCTGCAGGCGATCGACTTCACGTTGCAGCGCGGCCTTTTCCGTCACCAGTTTCTCGTACCCGGCCTCATCGAATAATGGACCTCCGGGATGAGGCGGCAGCGGCCCAGCTTCCCTGGCGGAAACATCGGGTTTTGGCAGTGCATGGCAGGCTGTCAAGCCCAGAGCGAGAAGCAGCAGGACCAGTCGAACCGGTGGTGCTTTCAACTGAACCGAAGAGCGGCTGGGGAGATCCGGAAGATTAACCGATTGTTTCAACATATTCATTTTTTCTTATAGGTCCCGTGATCGCTGAAATTCATTTGCCTGTTACCACGCCTGATGCTCATGCCCGGCAATCCTGCAGCTAGCTGGTGGCTGTGAGGCTGTGATTATATATCCCGCACACGAATATTCTCCAGGATACCGGGTAGCACGCTGCCCCGCGAACGATACCAGCCCATGGATATGGAAGTTAATGGCGATTGCTGGCACAATGCCGGTTGCCGGCAAAAAACTTTCAGCTTTCCGCTGCGAATCGGCCCCCTCATAGCACGACACGTTGTAGTCCGCCCCTTGGCGGGGAGTCGGGTGTACAGAAGCATTTCTCTCTCTGTTCCCTTCGCTGATACAGGCAGCCCTCTGCTACAGGGAGGGTGATCGCGCCCGATCAGTTGGCCAGGAGACATGCTGAACAATAAACAGGAGCAGTACATGGATCTCATCATACAAGGACTGGAAATTGAAAATCACGATCTGCGGGAGTTGGCGAAACTCTCCAAAGCCGATCATATCGAACGGATCACGGGGGAGGCATTCCGGCTGAAAAATTCGAGCGTGCGGGAACATGTTCCGGAATACTGCGCTGAAGCAAAGCTGGACTTTGCCTTCGTCGAGCAGTCAGCAAGACTGAGCGACTTCGGACTGGTGGCGATGGACATGGATTCCACCCTGCTTGCCATCGAATCCATAGACGAGATAGCCGATATGCATGGAATGAAAGCACAGGTATCCGAGATTACGCAAAGATCGATGCGTGGGGAAATCGTATTTGCAGAAAGCCTGAGGCAGCGGACCGCCCTACTGCAGGGACTGGATGAAGACGCCCTGCAGCGGGTATATGACGAACGTGTCCGGTTGAGTCCGGGAGCGGAAAGAATGCTGCAGCGGATGAAGGCTGCCGGCATTAAAACAATGGTCATTTCGGGTGGCTTCACGTTCTTTGCGGAAAGAATGAAAGCAAGGCTCGGCCTCGACTATGCCGCCGCCAATACCCTGGAAATAGAGAATGGCAGGCTCACTGGCAAGGTATTGGGAGACATCATCGGTTCGCAGGGAAAAGCCGATGTAATGACACGTGTGCGTGAAGAACTGGGACTGAAACCGGAACAGGTGATCGCCATCGGCGATGGAGCCAACGACCTCAAGATGATGGCAGCGGCGGGAGTCAGCGTGGCCTATCGTGCCAAACCCATCGTCCAGCAGAATGCCACATATGCGATCAATCATGTGGGCCTGGATGGAGTACTCAACCTGTACTCATGACAGCATGGCAGCGGATCGCCCCCACCATCGATTCGCTGTGGCAGTGGGGGCGGGAGGCGAAAATCAATAGCTGAACGCCGCCTCGACCAGGTAGGTCCTTTGCGGATAAGGGTGGAACACAAAGGCCTTCTCGTTGTTGATATTGCTGATGCCGAACGAGAACCGGCTTTTCAACCCATTCTGGAACCTGTACCGGTAGCTGGTCTTGAAATCCATGAAAAAGAAATCGCTCTGGGCGCCGAATACATCGTTTATGTAATCCCTGTTGTCGAGATCATTGAATGAGTCGCTGGTATAACGGCCCGAGAACGAGATGTCCCACGCTTCGGTAGCGTGATAAGTACTGAAGAAATTCGCTCGCCAATGAGGAAGGCGGATGCGCTGCTTGCCGGTCAGATTGAAATCAGCAGGCGCTCCGGTAGGGTCCGTATAGTTCACCACTTGACCTTTGTCCACCTTGGCATTCATCCAGGTTCCGTTGAACATGAAGTCGAATTTCGATCCCAGGATGCGCCGCTGATCATAGATCAGCTCTACGCCGGTGGTGCTGGTTTGATCAATATTTTGAAAGGAATTCTGTATTCTTCCGACCAAGAACGTCTGGACCTGCTGTATGGCGTCCTTGATGTCATCGCGAAATGCGTTAACCCGGATGTAACCCTTGGGAAGTCCGTACTCGACCATGAAGTTATGATGCACGCCGTTTTCGGGCTTGAGCGCTGCATTAGCCTCGGTAATACTTTGAGGTGAAGCAAGAGATTGATACAGTTCCGCAATGACCGGGAACCGATGGGCGCGCCCGAACGAATATCGAACCTTCCAAGGCCCTGGTTCGTACCCGACTGAAATTTTGGGAGAGGTCGCCGCCTCGGAGCGATCAGCCACATGCACATTCCCTACCACACCTTTGGTAGCCGACCACCATTCCTGCCTGACACCCGCGGTCACATCCCAGTTCGGCAGGAAGCGGAAAGCGGACTGCGCGAAGAATGCATGCGTCGAAGTCTGGCCGTCATTGTTGCGATTAGCCTGCAAAGCGCCGCGGGTAAGGGTTGCATAGTCGGCCAACTCATATTGCCGGAAGCTCAGGTTGTACTGATCGAAATGGTATCCGGTCAGGAACGAGACCTTTTCATTACCCAGCAGAACGGGTGCAGCCAGCTTGAGATCGTAATTCAGCCAGCTGAATTTCTTGAAATCCTGGAGCTGACCCGCACCGGTGTCCCTTGAATCACTCGGATTGAAAAAAGCCGAAGCCCGAATATCTTTCAAAACATCAAAATGGCTGATGGTGGTATCGATGTTCCACTCCGGGGTAAGCGCACCTCGTAATTGCAAACCAAGGTTTAATGTTTCACGTTGATCTCTATTGCCACCAAAATTTCGCCGTAATACATCGAAGGATGAGCCATCAAAAGTGGCATTTTGTAGATTTCGGTCGGCCGGTACAAAGTTGTTTCCACCCCCACCCCAAAATGGCTGCCCTGCGCCATCCAACAGGTAATTGCGGGGCCGGTTTCCGTTGCGCGTACGGTCTTCATAGGCGACAGTGAACAGGGCCTGAAGCTCCGATGTGATGTCATACCCGAACTTGCCCTTGAACAGATGAGTTTGTACTTTTTCGGGACCCGTATCGCCATAGATGATGCTAGGCGTACCACGGGTGTCGGGGGTATGAATACCGCCGGTAATAGGGGTCTCATTAGCGCCACCACCGGGAACACCAAGGCCCGTATTGTCGAGAAAATACGATTGCGGATGGCCCTGCGCTTCCAGGCGGTTATAGGCCAGGAAAACGGTAAACTTGTCCTGGAAGCGGTTGCCGTAGGATACGTACTGCCTGTCCCCGATGAAGGTGCCTTTATCCGGCCCGTAGATCTTGAAAGGCTGGATGAACAGGCTGCTTTCGACGTAGAATTCCTGCTTGTGAGGCATGCGCGTCTTGATGTTGATGACGCCGCCGATGGAATTTCCGCTGTATTCCGCCGAGAAGGGCCCGTAGACGACATCGACGGAGTCGATTTCATTCGGTCCCACCAGCGACCAGCGCGGGGCGCCGTTGAACGAGGCCTGCAGGAAATTGTGCAGCGGCAAGCCATCAGCATAAACCATGTTGCGCGCGGTCGAGAACATGTCCGCGCCGCGTATGCCCAGCACGCCATTGGGATCGCCCACGTAGCGCTGGCGGATCTGCAGGCTGGGCATGTACTTCAATACTTCTTCCGTGGTTTGCGCATTCTGCAGCTCGATCTGCGCGCGTGTCACGCGGGTGGAAGGCGAGGTGTAGTGAGAATCCCGTTCCGTATCACCGGTGACGACCATTTCCTTCAAAAGCGTCCCTGGCTGGCCCGCTTCTTGCGCCCTGCTTGGTAAACCAGGGTTTCCAGGTTGAATCTTTTCCGTCCGTCCCCCGCCCGATGTCGCGGGAGTTACCGGATTCATCGGAGCGATCATATTCGGCTGCGCCCCCGACTGCTCCATGGTCCCGTCGGGCTGTGGTATCCTACTTTCCCCCGCCTCGTCAATCAGTTTTCTTTCGGAAACGCTTTTTTTTTCGTTTTTTTCGTCTTTTTCGGGGAGGGCAGACTCATCGGCCGACCAGGCCAATGACGCCCAGAGGAGGCTTGCCAAAGCGAGAGAAGCGGGTTTCATTTTATTTTGCTAACTCGTGTTGTTTTCTTCCGGGCCCGGCTTCAAGACGCTGCCACGCGTACCCGCCGGACCGTCGTTCGCCTCATCCGGCAATAAAACAGATCATTTCATGAAAATCACAAACGCTGCGAACGGTTGTACTGACGGATAGGCCGGCAGCTTGCCGCATATGACAGGATCAGCCGGGTCGCTGGGCCACGATCCGTTCGATGGGCAGTATGCGGAGTCCTTCCTTTGCTGTGTTCCACACGATCAGCACCTTGCTGTGGTTGATGAGCGGCACGGGATAATCCGTTGCGCCGGCGGATTCCATCAGACGCATCGGCTCGCCCCACGATACGCCTCCATCACTGGAGTGCATCATCTGGACAGAGTAGGATTGGCCATCGAATTCGCGCCAGGTAAGCACAACCGTTTTACCCTCTGCAATCACCGATGCATGATTTGCCTGGGTATCGGGATTGCCGATGGGCATGGGCCGCGATTCCCAATCCGGTGAAAGGCGTTTATAGAACAGCCCTTGGCGAGCCGTGCCGTCGGTAAACCAGGCAAGATGCAACTGACCCTGCCGGTCGGTCGCGAGACTGCCGCCGTTGTGAGGGCACGCATCGATCTGCCAGTCATCATGGGTGGCTCGCCTGATGCCCCCATTGTCCAGGTTCATGATGGCGAAATCGCGCGTGTTCTCGCCAAAAATGTTGCGCCACAGCACGACAGGACCATCCTTCGTCCACGTCATCGCAGTTCGGCAGCACTCGCAGGTATGCTGCTGAACACTACGCTCGCGGCCAAACGTGGCGCCATTGTCGAGGGATTGCCGGGAATACAGCGAAACGCCGGCAAAAGGCTCATCTTTTTCCTTGGCGCCATCACGGTCGCGTGCATCCAGCCAGGAGACCACTGCCCTGCCTGAACCGTCGATTGCAAGGGATTCGAAACGATGACTGGTGACCAGTCCATCGCCGTTCAAAGTGATGGGCTTCGAAAAGGTCCGACCGGCATCCGTCGAACGCGAAAACCGGATATTGCCCGCGTACTTTTTCTGGGGCAATGCCTGTACCCAGCTCAGGAGCAGCGTGCCATCGCGTGCAACGGCGATCTTGGGCCGGCTTTCACCGTCGATTATTATGTTTTCCGGCTCCGGCGTCACGGTAGCAGGGGAAGAAAAAGTCTTTCCGTCGTCTTCCGACCAGGAGACCTGCAGTTGCTGATCTTCCACCTTCACCAGCCACAGCCGTCCGTTGTCGTCCAGAGCAGCCCCTACGGCCAGATTCGCCTTGGGAGAACTTGCACCTGCGCTCAAATGGCTCGAATGCTGCTGACCCTCGCCGGCCGAATGCTGCTGGCTGGCGAGCGCAACTGTTGAAGTGCCTGCCAGAAAAATGGCCGCAATCCGAAAAATCCAGGACATTTCCCGCTCCCTCCAATATCGGGAACGAGAATAGTTCATTTTTCCGGGCATGGGAATGCGACAAATTGTCGCACCCTG
>CAZYYR010000022.1:5983-10531 GCA_964651465.1 uncultured Nitrosospira sp. | reverse complement strand
ACTTCTGAACTACCAGACTTCCGACCATGTCTCCTTCCACGTTGACGGCGGTACGAAAGGTGTCCAGGAGCCTGTCGACAGGCAGCAGAATAGCGATGGCTTCGGCCGGTAGGCCCACTGATTGAAGCACAAGCACCATCGTTACCATTCCGGCGCTGGGTATGCCCGGTGCTCCCATCGCCGCGAGCATTGCCGTAAAGAATACGATCACCTGCTGTATCAGGTTGAGCTCGATCCCCGCGAGATTGGCAACGAACAAGGCCGCCAGTGCCTCGTACAGGGCGGTGCCATCCATGTTCAAAGTGGCGCCCAGCGGCACGACGAAACCTGCGATATCGCGCTTGACATGCAGATGCTGTTCGACGCAGCGCAGGGTGACAGGCAAGGTAGCGGAGCTGGAACTGGTGGCGAATGCCGTGATCAGAGCTTCCCGCGCGCCCCGCCAGAACTTGAGCGGACTCATGCCGGTGACCAGATACAGGATCAGCGGCAAAACGACCACGCCATGCAGCAGCGTAGTCACGATCACCACGACGATGAATTCGATCAGCATCCCAAGCAAAGCCTCGTCCTGCGTGGCAGCCAGCTTCAGCAGCAGCGCCATGATGCCCAGCGGGGCCAGCCGCATGATCCAGCCCACCAGCATCAGCATCAGCTCGAGCAATTCCTGCAATAACATGAGAATATTGGCGTAACGTTCGCCGCCCACCACCAGGGCGATCCCCAGCAACAACGCGGATACGACCACAGCCAGTATGTTTCCCTGTGCAAGCGCGGCGATCGGATTCTGGAAAAGTGAGTGGATCAACTGCGCAAAAAACCCGGACAGCGGGAGTTGCCCGGCCTGGAAATCCTGCATCTCATCCTTAAACATCGCCAGTTGCAATCCTTCGCCGGGACGGATGAGGTTGGCGGCGGCCAGGCCAAGGATGATCGCCAGCGCCATTGAAAAAACAAAGAAGCCAAGTGTCGCTTTCCATACCTTGTGCATCTGCCGATGCGCGCGCAGATTGGCGACACCCGCGGCAATGGATGTAAATATGAGTGGGATCATGACCATTTTCAGCAGATCGATGAACAGCGTGCCCATCAGATCGGCCAGATACAGGACGACCCGTCCTGTATCCGACTCTTCTCCGAGTCCGCCCACACCCAGCCCCAGCAGAATACCGGCCAGCACGCCGACCAGGATTTGCGTATTGAGCGATGTCTTTTTCAAGGTGGATTTCATGGAAAAGTGTTTTCAGCGCTGCGTTGGAAGCATTCCTGCCCGAGCGCGATGCGGATTTTTTGGCATCGGCGGAAAGAGATGCCGGAAAAATACGATGTTTACAGGAACCGGGGCCCTGAATAACAATACCAGATTTCCTGGTCAATAAAGCAAAGCCGGTTGCGGACAAGCCAGTAGCGATGCAATCATCGTTTCCTGAAACGTGAGCAGCTGAGCCCCTGACCTTCTGAGTCCATGAAGCTGGTATGCTGTCAGCATCGTTCCTGTCCAAGCCACCCAAACTGCGCAAGCCGCTCATGATGTTTCGGACATTCATGATTCATCCATCATGAACGCCGGGATTCCGGTCTTGCTACCCCTGTTCGCTGCGTTCACGCTGACCTTCGGCGCGATCTGGTTTTTGATCAGGGGCAACTTCCTCAAGGTGCTGGATCATCCCAATTCCCGTTCCCTTCACGCCCAGGCCGTTCCCCGTACCGGGGGGCTGGGTCTCCTGTCCGGGATACTGGTTTCGTGGACATTGATACCCGCCGCTCTGCCATCCACCGTATGGATAAGCATCGTGCTGCTGGCAGCCGTATCGTTCGGGGATGATATTTTCGGCTTTCCGGTTGCGGCACGGCTGCTGATACACGGGACGATGGCGGCCTGGTTCGCAGCAGCGGCCCTGTCCGATACGCACGGATGGCCGGTCGCCATCGTCGTTGCGCTGGCCATTACCTGGATGCTCAATCTCTATAACTTCATGGACGGCTCGGATGGCCTCGCAGGAGGCATGACACTGATCGGGTTCAGTTGTTATGGTATGACGGCATGGGGGATGGGGAATGAGCCGTTTGCAATTGCAAACTTCTGCGTGGCCGCGGCCGCTGCGGCTTTTCTGCTGTTCAACTTTTATCCCGCGCGCATTTTCATGGGCGATGTGGGAGCAGTTCCGCTGGGATTCCTCGCTGCCGTATCCGGTGTGATTGGCTGGGTAAACGGCAACTGGCCGATATGGCTGCCACTGCTGGTGTTTTCCCCCTTCATCGCAGATGCCTCTGTTACGCTCATGAAACGCGGCCTGCGTGGCGAAAGGGTCTGGCAGGCGCACCGCGAGCATTACTACCAGCGTCTGGTGCGAAGCGGCATGGGTCACCGCAATACCGCGCTGCTCGGCTATATTGTAATGGTGGCGGCGGGCGCCAGCGCGATCTGGGCCATGTCGCAGCGTCCCGCCCTTCAGCTTGGGGTCGGCTTTGCATGGATCGGATTCTATCTGATCATGATGTGGCTCTGCGATCATCGTTGGGCCCGTCGAACCGGTGATTCATAGCATGCACATACGTAAGCTCAACATACGCACCGTCATTGCATTTGCTCATGATCTTGTTGCGACGCTCGCAGCATGGTGGCTGGCTTACCTGTTTCGATTCAATTTCGAGATACCTCCTACTTACCTGGAATCGTTGGGAAAGATTCTGCCGTGGGTGGTACCGATACATGCAACGGCATTTCTATCGTTCGGGCTGTATCGGGGGCTCTGGCACTATGCGAGCCTGCCCGATCTGCGCCGCATTCTATTCGCAGTCGCCGCTTCGGCCGCAGCGGTACCACTGATGCTGTTCATGCTGCAGATACTCATGGGCGTCCCCCGAACGGTGCTCCTGCTTGCACCCATCCTGCTTCTGTTCATCATGGGCGGCAGCCGGCTCGCTTACCGGCTGTGGAAGGAACATCGCCTCTATGGAAAGAAAAAAGAACTGGAGGGGAATCATGTACTGGTATTGGGGGCGGGAGATGCTGCCGTCGGTCTTGTCAAAGAGCTTTCCCGCAGCGTGCAATGGCGGATCGTCGGACTGCTGGATGACGATCCACAGAAACTTGGCCTGATACTGCACGGCTCCCAGGTACTGGGCCGAATCAGCGAGTTGCCGGATATCGCGGGGAAGCTCGGTGTCGCCCATGCGATCGTCGCCTTGCCGTCTCTTCCTTTCGAGCGCAGAAAATTTCTTCGTTCCCCGCTCGACAGGCGTCAGCCCCACCGTCTCGTGCGCAACCGGCGCCGAGCTTTGCAGATTTGTGCAGCTGCAGGGATAAAGGCATTGATCATCCCCTCCTACGACGACCTGATCAGCGGAAAATTCACGATTTCCCAGATTCGCACCGTCGAACCCGAGGACCTGCTGGGACGAGACCCTGTCGTACTGGATGATGACGGCCTGCATGGCCTGTTGTCAGGAAATACGGTACTGGTTACCGGCGCAGGCGGCTCGATAGGTTCGGAACTCTGCCGGCAGATTGCGAAATTCAAACCTGCCCGGCTGGTGCTGTTCGAGCTGAACGAATTTGCGCTCTATACCATCGAGCAGGAGTTCCAGGCGGGGTTTCCTGACATACGGATGGCGTTCACGATCGGGGACGTCAAGGATCGCGCCCGCCTTTCACAGGTATTCAGCCAGTACCGGCCGACCGTCGTGTTTCATGCGGCGGCGTACAAGCACGTGCCGCTGATGGAACGGGAAAACGCTTGGCAGGCTCTCCTGAACAACGTTCTTGGCACCTACGTACTGGCCGAGACCGCGATCCGGCATGAAGTGGAAAAATTCGTATTGATATCAACGGACAAGGCCGTAAATCCCACCAACGTCATGGGTGCAAGCAAGCGACTGGCAGAAATGGTATGTCAGGCATTGCAGCAGTCGATTGCACCGCCCGACGGCGTGATGGAAACGAATCTGTCCACCCCGTCGCGGCGCGACTCCCGGTTTATCATGGTTCGCTTCGGTAATGTGCTGGGGAGCGCGGGAAGCGTCATTCCAAAATTCCGCGAACAGATCGAGAAAGGCGGTCCGATCACCGTCACCCACTCGGAAATCACGCGCTATTTCATGTCCATACCTGAAGCTGCGCAACTGGTTCTGCAGGCAGGATTGATGGGGGGAAAAGGGGAAGGCGGGGAAATTTTTGTGCTGGATATGGGTGAACCGATAAAGATCGCAGACCTTGCGAGGGACATGATTCGTTTGTCCGGCCTCAGCGAAGAAGAAATAGAAATCGTGTACAACGGGCTGCGGCCCGGCGAAAAACTCTATGAGGAGCTGTTGGCGGATGATGAAAACACTCTGCCTACGCCTCATCCCAAACTGCGCATCGCCAAAGCGCGCCAAGTGGACAAATACTGGCTGGCCGATCTCCTGGCCTGGCTGCAGGCGCATCCCGTGCTGTCCGACGACCAGGTGCGAAGAGAATTAGCGACGTGGGTTCCGGAATACTCGAGTCAGGTGGGAGATGACGAAACCCAACGTTGGCGACAATATGGATAACAGGCATCACGA
>CAZYYR010000022.1:1929-5883 GCA_964651465.1 uncultured Nitrosospira sp. | reverse complement strand
CCTGTCTCGCAGCAGCAATTCCCGATGACTGCCCGTCGAGACGACGTGCCCTTTTTCCAGCACGACAATACGATGGGCTTTTTCCACCGTCCTTAAACAACGTGCGATGACAAGTGTGGTGCGTCCCTGCATGATGGCGTCCAGGGCTGCCTGCACATGATAGGAGCATACCGTATCGTTTCCCGTGCGGCTTGGCTCGTCCAGGATGAGGATAGGCGCATCCTTCAGCAAGGCCCGGGCAATGACGATCCGCAGCCTCTGCCCGCGGTCGAGCTCGACACCGCCTTCTCCGACGAGTGTCTGCAACCCCTGCGGCATCTTCCGGAGAAACTCGGATACGTGAGCCGCATGGGCGGCAGCAGTGATCCTTGCTTCCGTCGCATGCTCCGTCATGCCATAAGCAATGTTGGCCGCGATCGTATCATTGAACAGCACGGTCTCCCCGGATACCAGCGCGATATTGGCGCGCAGGCTGGTCAGCCTGAGGTTCCGGAGATCGTGGCCATCAAGCAGAACCCGGCCGGATGTCGGCTCGACGAAACGCGGTACCATGCTTGCGAGAACGACCGTGCTCTCCGGAAAACCCACCAGCGCCGCAGTTTCACCCGGCCGTACAGTAAGCGTTACATCCTGCAGAAGCGGACAATGACCGGTCTCCGGCCGCGTATTTGCCCCGCCCTCTCCATTCGGGACATCCTTGCCATTCTCTTCATGCTCCTCGCAGTATCCTACCCCCTCGAACCGCAACTCGCCCTGTGCCCGATGGATTTCGATCGTTCCGATATCCCGCTCGGACTCCCTGTCCAGGAGTGAAAACAGGCTATCGGCATCGACGAGTCCACGCCGCAGAATTTCGCTGACCGCGGCCATGCGCTTCAGCGGTGCGATCAGCAGCAGCATGGATGCAGCAAGGGAAGCAAAGGCGCCCGCAGTGATCTCGTTCGCAGAGGCTTGCTGGGCTGCAAGATAAACAATTGCCGCCAATGCTACTGCGGCGCCAAGCTGGATGACCGGAATCCACAGCGTGGCCAATGTCGTTCTTTTCATTACGAAACGGCGCATGTCCTCGGCTTGCTCCTTCACGCGCCGGCATTCATACTGTTCAGCCGCATGAAGCTTGACCACCAGGTAGTTCTCCACAGAATCCTTCACCACCTGATCAAGGTCTTTCATGGCCCCCTCTGCTTCGGCTCCCATGTCACGCATCCTCACGGTAGCTAGCCGCCTGATCAGCAAAAACGCCAATGCCATCGACAGGGTCAGAGAGGCAAGCATCCAGCTGAGATAAAACGCCCATGCAAGCAACCCGGCAACGGTGAAGGAATCTCTGACCAGTACCGTCGATACATCGATGAAGGCACGAGCGATCCGGGTGGTGCGGGTTGTGATCAGGGAACTCGGGTTGATACCGGGATACCGGACATGGCGGGCGGGCAGGGACATCAGCTTGCTGAACATCTCCATGCGCATATCCAGTGCCAGCCTGTTCCCTGCCCAGCTGATTGCGTAAACGCCGACCTGACCCGCCACGCCGCGTACAATGAACAGTGCGATGATCCCCAAAGGGATCAGTTGCATGAGATCGGGACTCCTGTCGATGATGGCGCCGTCCAGCATGGGCTCGACCAGGGCGGCGAGCAGAGGCACAGTGGCAGCCATTGCGATCAGGCAGGCGAATGCAAGGATGAGTGCGTCCCAGTAAGGGGCGGCATATCTCATCAGACGCAGGCACAGCACACGGCCCATGGCCGTTTGAGTGTTATGCATGGAGCGAGAGGCAAAAGGAATCGGAAAGGCGGTGCTACGGGCAGTCAGTCCGGCAAGGGAGATATTATGTCATCTGCCTCGTGCATAACAAAACATATCTCCCTCAAACCATCGTTTCTCGCGGCTTGATCTCTTGGCCCTCTTGGCGCTCTCTTTCCATCCTCCCTCTTCGCACGATTATGCGAAGTGCAAAGCTTCAGTTGAACTGGTATTTGACGGTGAGCCAGACATTGCGCTCGCGAGCGGGAAGCGCGCTGAAACTCGTCCCAGCCGCGTTGCGAATGGCGTATGAGAAGTACTTTTCGTCGAAGAGATTGTTCACGGCCATGCTCAACAGCAGCTTTTTCAGCTGATGGGTGACTTTGAGATCCACGGTGACGTAATCCGGCATGCGGCGTGTCGCGGTATTGGCCTGATCGTTATCGAACAACTGCTCTCCCACGTAATTCATGGTTGCGGCAAAGCGGGTTCTGGGCCCTATCCGCAACGTGCCACCTGCAGACGCCTGGTGACGCGGCACGAGGGGGACGGTATTCCCAGAGACATTCACGCCGCCAAAGCTTCCCCGGCGGAAATGGGCATCGGTGTAGGTATAGGTGCCGAATACATCGATCGACCCGGTAACGGCCCAGGCGCCCTCCAGTTCGAGACCCTGCCGGCGCGTAGGAGGAAGATTGATGTTGGCAAAAAACAGGAAGGGGTCGATGTTGATGAAGCTGATCTCGTTGTCGAGGTTGATCCGGTAGAGGGATGCGCGCGCACGCAGCGATCCATCCTGGTAATTGAGCCCCAGCTCCCCCGTATGAGCGGTCTGGGGTTCCAGTATTTTCACCAGCGAATCGAAGAATGGTCCGCCGAACTGGTTATAGTTTTCATCCAGTGTCGCGATCCGGAAACTCCGGCCAAACCTGCCGTAGAACGAGAAGAGCGACCCCAGCGGCTGGCGAACACCCGCATCGTAGGCATAGACCGTACGGCTCTGCCGACCCCGGGCATGCGATGCGGGATTGAATTGATCGTTGGCCTTGTTGTCCACCCATTGGACCCGGCCGCCGACTGAAACCACCGTGCCTTGTGGCAATGTGGCAGCATGCTGAAAATATACCGCGCGGTTCTGCTGCGTTGCTGCCACATCGGCGCGTAACAGAGTGGCAGACGCCTCGCCCGGAAGCGTCTCCGGTCCGGTAAAACGCCGCGCGCGATAGTCCCACCATTCGAGGTTGGCGCCCAGCACCAGCTCATGATTCATGCCAAGAAACTGAAACGGCAGCTTCATCCTGGGATTGAACAGCCACACATCGGACCGCGTATTGACAAAGGTCTTCGCGTCGAAACCATCCAGGCTGTAATCGTCGAACAGGGCCGTTCGATGGTTATCCCGAAACGACAGATCCGCGGCAAAATCCCCGAATGCGGCGGTATGTTCTCCCCGCATCGTGACATAGGCGCCGTCGCGCGTGCTGAAATCACGCGGGGTCGACGTTCCCCGGCGGTTGGTTCGCAGCTGGGCTTCGGTCCGGTTGGCAGGCAGTTCCAGTTTCTGGTCATCCAGGCCAAACTTCAGCAGTGCTCTTCCATTCGCATACTGGTAGCGTAGATCGCCCTGCAGATTCATCTGCCGCAGCGCATTATTGACGCGGTAATTATCCGTCTGCAGGGCATTAGCGGTAAGCGCCAGCCCCAGGTTCTTCCCCGCAGCATTCAATGTGCCATTGAATTCCGTTCCACTGTAGCTTCCAAATGAAACCCCGCCTGTACCTGACACGCGTCCGGGAGCCGCAGCACGAGTGACGATGTTGATGACACCCCCGGTCGCACCCCCTCCATAGGTCACCGCTCCGCTGCTGCGCAGCACTTCGATGCGCTCGATCGTATCAAGCGGGATCGTCGACCAGCGGATGCCGGTCAGTTCGTTTTCATTCATGCGCTGGCCATCCAGCAGGACCAGGGTATTCTGGTTGCCGGTAATGCCGAAACCCCGCATGTCGATCTGCGGATCGGGGCTGCCATCCACGTTCCGGGTATGTATCCCGGCAAGTTGCTGCAACAGCTCGGGCAAAGTCGATGCCGAGCTGTCCCCGATCTGTTCCGCGCTCACTATTGATACCCCAATAGGAAGTTTCTCCGCGTGACCGCTAAAACGCGTCGCAGTCACAACGACCTCTTCCAGCGGCTTTTCCGCCCTTT
>CAZYYR010000022.1:0-1829 GCA_964651465.1 uncultured Nitrosospira sp. | reverse complement strand
ACTCGATCGGAAACGCCCCACGCGATCCTTCCATGTGCATTCGAGGCCGGTATCCGGGCTTGCAGGTTTTGACGCATCGCCTTCCCGTGAACTGGAGAATTCACAGTGGCATCAGGAACCCGGATGATCCAGAGAGGAAGTCATCAGGAGTTACCTTTTCGATACGCCCGCACCTGCTTACCGTTGCGGGGGCAGCCCAGGCATCCGGCAAATCCGTGTAGTCGCCTCCATAAATGAGGAGGCTCATCCGAATTCGCTGACCTGGTTCCCGTTTAACTCGGCCGCTAGCGGCCGTAGCACCTCGAACGAGGCGGCATTCTACCAGAATGGAGCGATTCCAGGGTTCAAGGGTTCGAGATAAAACCGCTGACCTGCGGAGATATGGACCGCCATGGCGATTGCTTGAAACTACATTCGCATGATCTGCTTATCAGTTGACTGAGCAGCGATTTCCAAACTATAGTGGGCTGATGGAACCAGAACTGAACGCCCTCGAGGAGAAAATCGATCAATTCGTGCGCTTATGCCGGCAACTGCGGTCGGAAAATATCCAATTGCGCCAGCAGCTGGCGGGAGCCGTCAGCGAGAACCGGCATCTCACGGAAAAAATAAGTACTGCCGCGTCGCGGCTGGAGGCGCTCCTGACACATCTTCCTGAAGGGAAGGAATGAACACTGGCGCCGGGAAGCCCATGGATATCACGCTCATGGGACGGGAATTCAGGGTGGTTTGCGCGGACGACGAGCGCGAGGAATTGCAGGAGGCGGTAGACTATCTCGACAAAAAGATGCGCGAAATCAAGAACAGCGGCAAGGTAATCGGCTCGGAGCGCATAGCGATCATGGCAGCGCTCAATGTTACTCATGAACTGCTTGCTTCAAGAAAACGGGGAAGCTTTGACATGGACGAATTTAAGCGTAGAATCGTTCTCATGCAGGCAGCGCTTGATGCAGCGATACCGGAGCAGGACAAGCTTTTCTAGTCGGGATTGAGCATCAGGTCGCCCTGGCTGAATTCCCGATAAGCAGCTTTACTTAAGAGCTGAATGTAGGGGAAAATGTTGTTCCCTGCGGTGTTTGTTAAGGTCTATATTCTTTGAACCAACTTTTTAAGAATGGGTTGCGAGCCAAAGCGATGCTGTTGTGCGCATCCTACGCGGAAGCGCCTGATGCATCCGGTGAGTGACCACCTTGGACCTGAAGGTTCAAGATAATGACCTGACGGCATTTGCGGGGACTTATGCAAGCAAAAAAAGCGGCTGTGCCGCTTTTTTTGCGCATGCAGCATGCGCTGCCCGGACGCTGCAGTCACTATTCGCACCAGGCTGAGTTAATCGGCAGCGGGCTCATTCTCCGGTGGCGGAACTTTCGCAACCGCAAGCACCTTGTCGATGCGTTTCTCGTCCATATCCATCACTTCGAAGTTCCATCCTTCCCACTCGCACCGGTCCGCCACCTGCGGCAATCTTCCCACGAGTAACATCACCATTCCGCTCAGCGTGTTGTAGCGTCCTTTTTCCTCCTCCGGTACTTCCTTGAGCCCGAGGCGGTCTTTCAGCTCGGGGATGGGAATGAACCCGTCGAGCAGCCACGAGCCGTCGTCGCGTCTCACGGCCCATGCATCTTCGGGCCGATGCGGCTTGAACTCCCCGGCGATGGCCTCCATCACGTCTTGCTGCGTGACAATGCCCAGCACCTCGCTGTACTCGTCGATGACAAACACCAGGTGGGTGCCTGAGTGCTTGAAATTCTCCAGCAGCTCCATGCCGGTCAGGGACTCGGGAACGAATACCGGAGGTTGCAGGTTCGACATCAAGTCCAGCTTTTCCC
>CAZYYR010000021.1:0-18946 GCA_964651465.1 uncultured Nitrosospira sp. | reverse complement strand
CAAGAGGTAAGAGAATCCGTATCCTTGGCATAGATCCCGGCTTGCGAGTCACTGGTTTCGGGGTCATAGACAAAACAGGCGGCCAGTTAGCGTACGTCGGCAGCGGTTGCATCAGGACGCTGGATGAAGCATTGCCCAGGCGCCTCAAGTCCATCATGGATCATCTCAACGAAGTCATCGTGCAGCATCGCCCGGAGCAGGTCGCGGTGGAACAGGTGTTCGTCAATGTCAACCCCAAATCCACCCTGATGCTGGGGCAGGCGCGCGGCGCGGCGATCTGCACGGCGGTGCTGAACAACCTGATGGTGGCGGAATATACCGCGCTCCAGGTCAAGCAGGCCGTGGTCGGCAATGGTCACGCAAAAAAAGAGCAGGTTCAGGAAATGGTCAGGCGGCTGCTGCAGCTCAGCGGCAGTCCGGCGGCGGATGCCGCGGATGCGCTGGCCTGCGCGATCTGTCACGCTCACGGGGGTCTGGGACTGGGCAGGATCGCGACGGCGGGTTACAGCGTGAAGCGGGGACGGTTGATATGATCGGACGCATAACCGGCTTGCTGCTGGGAAAGTTTCCCCCGCTGGTAGTCATCGACGTGCAAGGTGTCGGCTATGAGATCGATGTGCCGATGAGTACGTTCTACAACCTTCCCGGTATCGGCACGTCAGTCACACTGCACACCCATCTGGTGGTGCGTGAGGATGCGCACCTGCTATTCGGGTTCGCCACTGAAGCGGAGCGGCAGGCGTTTCGCCAGCTCGTAAAGATCACCGGTGTGGGCGCACGCACTGCCCTGGCGCTGCTGTCCGGTTTAAGCGTGACCGACCTGCACCAGGCGGTGGAGGCACAGGACAGCGCGCGTCTGATCCGGATTCCCGGTATTGGAAAAAAAACTGCTGAACGCCTGCTGCTGGAGTTGCGCGACAAGCTTGATCCCGTCACGGCGTCCCCGGGCGCGGCCGGCGTTGCGCGTTCGTCTGGAAGCACGAGCGACGTGCTGAATGCCCTGCTGTCTCTAGGGTATAATGATCGGGAAGCCAACTGGGCCATCCGGCAGGTGTCCGCAGATCTTACCGTCTCCGAAGGCATACGGCAGGCACTGAAGCTTCTGTCAAAAGAAAGTTAGCAGCCTGACATTTTCTCCATACACGCTTACGTTGAGCCGCCCAGGAAGTTGCCTCGTCTAATGAATCAGTTCTCCGCACTCCGGCAATCAATTATGGAAAGGAGCGGAACCTGACGATTGAGCATGATTGAAACCGATCGACTCATAGCCTCCGCACCGGCGTCCCCTCGGGAAGAGGAACTGGAGCGGGCACTGCGCCCCAAACAGCTGGCCGAGTATATCGGCCAGGAGAAAATCCGCGGGCAGCTGCAGGTCTTCATCGAAGCAGCGCGGCGGCGGCGGGAAGCGCTGGATCATGTATTGCTGTTCGGTCCGCCCGGCCTGGGCAAGACGACACTTGCCCATATCATTGCAAGGGAAATGGGGGTGAACCTGCGCCAGACGTCCGGTCCGGTCCTGGAGCGCCCAGGCGATCTGGCTGCATTGCTGACCAATCTCGAACCCAACGATGTCCTGTTCATAGACGAGATCCATCGCCTTTCCCCTATCGTCGAGGAAATCCTCTATCCTGCGCTGGAAGACTACCAGCTCGATATCATGATCGGCGAGGGGCCTGCGGCGCGTTCTGTCAAACTGGATCTGCCTCCTTTCACGCTGGTGGGTGCCACCACCCGTGCGGGCATGCTGACCAATCCCCTGCGCGACCGCTTCGGCATCATTTCACGCCTGGAGTTTTATACAGCGGAAGAGCTGACCCGCATCGTGACACGTTCCGCAATGCTGCTCAATGCGGAAATTTCCACCGATGGCGCAACGGAGGTTGCGCGCCGTTCCCGTGGCACGCCGCGCATCGTCAACCGCTTGCTGAGACGGGTACGGGATTTTGCCGAGGTCAGGGCGGATGGGCGCATTACCCGCCAGGTGGCGGATGCGGCACTGACCATGCTGGATGTGGATGTCATCGGCCTCGACATCATGGATAGAAAACTGTTGCTCACGGTAATGGAGAAATTCGGCGGCGGTCCGGTAGGGGTGGATAACCTGGCCGCAGCCATCAGTGAAGAGCGTGGGACTATCGAGGATGTGCTGGAGCCCTACCTGATCCAGCAGGGATATATGAAGCGTACCCCGCGTGGCCGCATGGCCACCATCATCGCCTACCAGCATTTCGGTCTCGCACTGCCCAGGAATGGACCGAGCGGCGAGTTGTGGGGAGACGATCCTTCATAGCAGAGAGATGGTGGACAGCGCGATCGTATACTGCAGTATTCCCATCCCTCTCTTCATATATATGAATAATGAAAGTGCCTGTAACCCCGATATTTCTTATTTTACCTTGAACAAGACGGTTTTTTCTTTTCCAGTCCGTGTTTATTATCAGGATACCGATGCGGGCGGCGTGGTTTATCATTCAACCTATCTCGATTTCATGGAGCGCGCCCGCTACGAATGGCTGCGGGAACTCGGGTTCGATATTCATTCATTGGTTGAGGTTCACAAGGTGGTCTTCATGGTTCGTTCGCTCAGTATCGAATATTTAAAGCCAGCACTGCTGGACGATCTGCTTCATATTACGGCGCAGCCGGCCGAGCTGGGCCGCAGCCGCATCACGATCTCCCAGCGCGTATTGCGCGGATCGGCAATGCTGGTCAGTGCCTGTGTCCAGGCCGTGTGCGTAGGGGCCGACAGCCTCAAGCCGGTGAGTGTGCCCGCACCCTTGCGCCATAAGCTCGAGGAACAGCAATGAGCCCGACTGTTACGCAGGATATGTCTCTTTTTCATCTCATCAGCAGCGCCAGCCTGCCGGTGCAATTGGTCATGCTGCTGCTGCTGGTGACCTCCTTGCTATCGTGGTGGTTCATATTCCGGAAGCTGTTCGTCATCCGGCAGGCGGAGAGACAGAGTGACGAGTTCGAGAATGTTTTCTGGAAAGGAACCGATCTCAACGCGCTCTATCAGAGCGCCGTCAGCTCGCGCCACACGGCAGGCAGCATGGAACGGATCTTCGAAGCTGGTTTTCGGGAATTCATCAAGCACAAGCGCCAGCCAGGGAGCGATATCAGTTCCATCATGGATAGCACGCGCAGGGCGATGCGGGCGACCTACCAGCGCGAGATGGATAACCTTGAGTCGCATCTGTCATTTCTGGCAACTGTGGGATCGGTCAGTCCCTATGTGGGTCTTTTCGGCACCGTCTGGGGAATCATGAATTCTTTTCGTGGTCTGTCCAATGTCAGCCAGGCGACCATCGCCCATGTCGCGCCCGGTATCGCCGAGGCGCTGATCGCAACCGCGATGGGCCTGTTTGCCGCTATTCCGGCGGTGATTGCCTACAACCGGTATGCAGCCGATATGGACAGGCTGGCGACCCGGTTCGAGAGTTTCATGGAAGAATTGTCCAACGTGCTGCAGCGGCAAGGGAGCGGATGACGGCCATGTCGTGGAGAAGCCGTCATGAGTGAGCGTCGCGCGCGCCGCCGCCTGATGAACGAGATTAACGTCGTGCCTTATATCGACGTCATGCTGGTACTGCTTGTGATTTTCATGATCACGGCACCTCTCATCACGCCCGGCGAAATCGAGCTGCCCAGCATCGGCAAATCCCTGACCCCGCCCGTTGCGCCACTGGAGGTGATCGTCAACGCCGATGGTACGCTGGGACTGCGGGACCGTTCCGCCACGGGGGCGGAACGAAAGGTCAGCCGTACGGAACTGGTTGAGGCGATCAAGCAGAAGCAGGCACTGAATGCCGAACAACCGGTGGTCATTGCCGGCGACAAGAATGTTCGCTACGAAGAAGTCATCAATGTAATGGATCTTCTCCAGCAAGAGCAGGTGAAAAAAGTCGGGCTGCTGGCCAGGCCAAAATGAATGTTTCGGGTAGTTGATGAGCGGAGCCGCCTTGAAGAAAAACGGTCGGGTCGAACCGGGGCGCGTGCCCGCAGGCGTGCTGGCGATACTGGTCCATGTTCTTTTCCTCGTGTTTCTGGTTTTCGGCCTCAACTGGAAAACAGAGCCGCCGGAAGGCATGATGGTGGATTTATGGAGCACCCTGCCCACACCTTCAACTCCGGTTCAGCCCGTTGTCAAGGTTCCGCCGGCGCCAAAGCCGCTGTCCGCACCACCCCAGCCACCTAAGCCGGTTGAGCCAGTCAAGCCGATTGAGCCACCTCGTAAAACCGAGCCGCTACCCGTCAAACCGGACATCGCGCTGAAGGATAAGGTTGAAAAGAAGCCACGCGTAGACAAGGAGAAAGAGCAGGCAGAACTCCGGGAAAAAAAGGAGAGGGAGCAGAAAGAGAAAGAGCGTCGCGAAAAAGAGCAGAAGGAAAGAGAACAGAAAGAGAAGGAACAAAAGGAGAAAGAGCAGAAAGAAAAGGAACAGAGGGAAAGGGAGCAGAAGGAGAAGGTGCGGAAGGAAAAGGAACAGAAGGAGAAAGAGAGAAAGGAGAAGGAGCAGAAAGAGAAAGAACAGAAAGCGCGGATAGCGGCGGAAGTGGAGGAGCTTCAGCGAGAGCAGGAAGCGGCCGACAAACGCCGGGCCGAGGCCGTGGCCGCGCAGTCGCGGCTGGTGAGCGAGATCGGGGAATACAAGGCAAAAATTCTTGCCAAGATCAGGAGGAACATCGTGATGCCCCCCGATCTGCCCGGCGATCCCGTCGCTGAATTCGACGTTACGTTGCTCCCGGGAGGGGATATCCTCGAGGTGAGATTGCGTACGAGCAGCGGCATTCCGGAATTCGACAGCGCGGTCGAGCGCGGTATCGTTCTTTCCCGGCCGCTGCCGCTGCCGGCCGATCCCGCCATGTTCCCGAAATTCCGCAATTTGAACGTCAAGGTGCATTATCGCGAATGACTGCTATAATTCCTTGTTTTGCGAATACATTGAAGGCTATTCCCATGCTATCCATGCAGATTCGCTTGCGCAGATTCTTCGGCTACGCGGCTGTCCTGATGCTGTGGCTGGTCAGCGCTCCTCTCCATGCGGCGCTCGACATCGAAATTTTCGGTGGTGGTGCTTCGCAAATCCCAATTTCCATTGTTCCCTTCGCCAACGAGGAGAAGCTCGGGCAAGGGCTCACGCCGGTGATTTCCGCCGATCTGCATCGCAGCGGATTGTTCAAGTTGATCGAGCCCGGCCATCTCAGACCGCATGAGCCGGTCCAGGTGGTCTATCCGGACTGGATCGACCGCGGGGCGGGCGCTCTGGTCATCGGAAGCACGGCAGTGGTGGCAGGCGGACAGGTTTCGCTTCGCGTCAGGCTGCTGGATGTGGCGCGGCAGACGGAACTGGCCGTGTTTACCGAGATGGTTCCGGCTGGACAACTGCGGGCAGCAGCGCATCGGATAGCGGATATGATTTACGAAAAGCTGACGGGCGATGTGGGCGTATTCAGCACGCGCATCGCCTACGTGGTGAAGCAGGGAAAGAAATATTCGCTGCAGGTTGCCGACGCTGACGGATTCAATTCCCAGCCGGTGATCGAATACACTGAACCGATCATTTCCCCGAGCTGGTCACCCGACGGCACCAGGCTGGCATACGTGTCCTTCGAGAACAAGAAACCCATCGTCTATGTCCAGACGCTTGCAAGCCGGGGACGGAAGGCCGTGGCCAATTTTCGGGGAAGCAACAGCGCGCCGGCCTGGTCGCCGGATGGCAGGAAGCTTGCCGTCGTGCTTTCGTTGATGGGAGGGTCGCAGATTTTTCTGATCAACGCTGACGGCAGCGGCCTGCAACGGCTCAGCCAGAGCAGCGGCATCGACACGGAACCCAGCTTTTCGCCCGATGGAAAACACATCATTTTCACTTCCGACCGCGGCGGCAGTCCTCAGATCTATCGCATGGCTGTTTCGGGCAGCGCTTCCGGAACTGCCGAGCGCCTGACATTCGAGGGAAACTATAACGTGAGCCCGCGTTACAGTCCCGATGGCAGAAGCTTTGTCTTCATTCACCGCAATCGCGACCGGTTCAATGTCGCAATACAGGATATGGCAACCCGCCAGGTGCAATTGCTGACGGATTCCCAGTTCGACGAGTCTCCCAGCTTTGCTCCCAATGGCAAGATCATCCTTTATGCAACCGAAATAAGAGGGCGTGGTATATTATCTGCGGTATCGAGCGACGGGAGAACGAGACAGCAGCTTTCAACACAAGCTGGGGATATAAGAGAGCCGGCCTGGGGGCCTTTGAAGAGGCTCCAGTAGGTTTTTATCTAGTCAATTGAAAAAGGAAAAGGAAACAGAAATGAAGAAATTTTTAGGAATATTGCTGATCAGTTTGTTGACTGCGTGCGCCAGCCAGACCAAGCAGCCCGGTGCCGATGTCGAAGACAAGTCCGTGGGTGGCGGTGCAGCGACCTCGCCGTATGAGACAGGCAGAACCGATGAAGCCGGTCCGACACTGAACCCGCTCACCGATCCGAAGAGTGTTCTGTCCAGGCGCAGCATCTATTTCGATTTCGACAGCTACGTGGTCAAGGATGAGTTCCGGTCTCTCGTGGTCGCTCACGCACAGTATCTGCGCGACAATTCCAGCGCCAGGGTGTTGCTGCAGGGGAATACCGATGAACGCGGCAGCCGCGAATACAACCTTGCGCTTGGTCAACGCCGGGCCGACGCCGTCAAGTATGCCATGACATTGTCCGGCGCACGCGAGGCCCAGATCGAGTCCGTCAGCCTGGGTGAGGAAAAGCCGAGGGCGACAGGCCATGACGAAGCCGCCTGGGCCGAAAACCGTCGTGTGGACATCCGCTATCACGGCGAATGACCATGCGCTTGCGTGCTTCCGGGCTGTTGCTCCTGATCGGGTGTAATTTCAGCTACGCCGGGCTGTTCGATGATGAGGGGGCACGCAGGCAGATCGCTGCGCAGCAAACCTTGGTCGAGGAACTGCGCGGCCAGGGACAGGCACTGGAAGCGCGCCTCGGCACGCTTGAAGAAACGCTGGGGAGTCAATCCCTGCTCGAGCTTCATAGCCGGATGGAATCGTTGAGACTGGACCTGAACAGACTGCAGGGCCAGATCGAAGTGCTGCTCAACCAGAACGAATCGATGCAGAAGCGGCAGAAGGATTTCTATGTGGATCTGGATACCCGCCTGAGGCGAATCGAGGAAACCGGCAGCGGTGGCACGATGGCTCCCGCTCCCCATGCATCGGAATCCCCCGGAGACGAGCCTGCGGTCGCAGCCGCGCCGGAAGGTGAGCCGGAACCGGATGCCGCAGCAACAGTGGCGGGCGTCGCCGTGCCATCGGACAGCATGCCCGCTCCTGTCGGTCCTGCCAGTCCTGTTACAGGCGGCATAAATGGAAACGATGTTTATGATACGGCCTATGATCTGTTCAAGGCCGGCAGATACAAGGAAGCGGTATCCGGCTTCAGTAAGTTCGTCAAGGATTATCCCGAATCCGCGCTGGCACCGAGCGCGCAATACTGGATCGGCAATTCTTATTATGCCCTGCGAGATTTCAAGAATGCCATCGGAGCGCAGGAGAAGCTCATCAAGAATTATCCAAACAGTACGAAGATCCCCGACGCCATGCTCAACATGGCCAGCAGCCAGCAGGAAACGGATCAGAAAGCAGCCGCCAGAAAGACGCTGGAAAATATAATCGCCCGATATCCTGAGAGCGATGCGGCCGAAAAAGCCAGGCGGCGGCTTGCCGTAAGGTAGCGCTCTCGTTCCAGCTCTCCCGATCGGTTCATCCCTGCGAGCGATGGTTCAAACTCTTCCCATTCCGTCATCGGTGCGAGGCACATCCCAAGCGGCAAGTCTGCGCGTAACCGAAATTTTCTTTTCCCTGCAAGGGGAAACAAGTCGCATAGGACTGCCTACGGTATTCGTGCGGCTTACCGGATGTCCGCTGCGTTGCGGATACTGCGATACCGAATACGCGTTCCACGGGGGCGCGCGCATGACGGTCCCTGCCATTCTGGCGGAGGTCGGAGCCTATGACACCCGCTACGTGACGGTTACGGGTGGCGAACCGCTTGCGCAGAAGGGATGCGCGGTTTTGCTCGGTTCATTATGCGATGAGAGCTACTCGGTATCACTTGAAACCAGCGGTGCAATGGATGTCGCGCGAGTGGATCCGCGTGTCACGAAGATTCTCGACATCAAGACGCCCGGTTCCGGCGAAGCGGAAAAAAACCTGTGGACGAATATCGCTCATCTGGCGCCTCATGATGAAGTGAAATTTGTGCTGTGCGACGAGGCCGATTACCGATGGGCGGTAGAAGTGATGCGAGAACGCCGGCTGAATCGCATCTGCGCAATTTTATTTTCACCGGTCTACGGCAGGCTTGATCCCGCAATGCTGGCCAGCTGGATATTGCGCGACCGCCTGCCGGTGCGGATGCAGGTTCAACTGCACAAGGTGTTATGGGGCGAAGGTCCCGGGCAGTGACCAGAACAGCCGTCGTGCTGTTATCCGGCGGGCTGGATTCGACTACGGCGCTTGCCATCGCCCGGCATGAAGGATATACGTGTCATGCGTTGAGCGTGGATTACGGACAGCGGCATGGATCCGAACTGGTCGCGGCAAAAAAAGCGGCGCAATTGATTGGGGTTCGGGAACATAAGGTCATCAGGATCGACCTGTCCACGTTTGGCGGCTCGGCGCTGACCGATGAATCAATGGCCGTGCCTACCAGCGGGATCGGAAGTGATATCCCGGTTACATATGTACCCGCCCGCAATACCATCATGCTGTCTCTTGCACTGGCATGGGCCGAAGTCCTCCACAGCCGCGATATTTTTATTGGTGTGAACGCCGTGGACTATTCGGGTTATCCGGACTGCCGTCCGGAATACATCCGGGCATTTGAGGCAATGGCGAACCTGGCCACGAAATCCGCCATCGAAGGCATGAAGGTATGCATTCACGCGCCGCTCATGAATCTCTCGAAAGCAGAGATCATATGGCGAGGCCACCGGATGGGCGTCGATTACAGCCTTACGGTATCCTGCTATCAGGCGGATGAGTCGGGGCAGTCCTGCGGCATCTGCGATGCCTGCCGGCTGCGCCGCGCGGGGTTCGAAGCGGCAGGCCTGCCCGATGTGACGCGCTATCGGGGCTAATTGGCCCCCAGCTTCATCGGCATTTTGCCGCGCGCTTGCCCTCGCGCATCGTTTTCCCGATAGCAATGAATACGTTCAGCCGCCTATGATTGCATGGCTTGCTCCTGAAACTCCCTTCCCCCCTTTGCACACTGCTCTCGTTCAGCCCAACGGACTGCTGGCGGCGGGAGGAGACCTTTCGCCACAGCGTCTGATCCAGGCCTATCGGCTCGGAATTTTTCCCTGGTTCAACGAGGGGGAGCCCATTCTGTGGTGGAGTCCCGACCCGCGCATGGTCCTTTTTCCCGACGAACTGAGGATATCCCGGTCACTGAAAAAAGCCCTGAAAAAGGGAAATTATGAAATACGGGTCGACAGCGCATTCCACCGGGTTATTCAGGCGTGTGCCGCACCGCGTAAGGGTCACGCTGGCACATGGATACACGATGAGATGATTGCTGCCTACGGCACGTTGCATGAAATGGGGGCGGCCCATTCCGTCGAAACCTGGATCGAGGGTGAACTGGTCGGAGGATTGTACGGCGTCGCGCAGGGCAGGGTATTCTTTGGAGAATCCATGTTTTCCCGAGTCTCGGATGCCTCCAAAATTGCATTCGTGCATCTGGTAGAACGGCTCGATCGCTGGGGGTTCGGGTTGATCGACTGCCAGATGAAAACTGCGCTGCTTGCCTCATTCGGTGCACGGGAAATTCCGCGCGAGGAATTTAGTCAAACCCTGGAAGAATTGGTAAACTATCCCCAACCAGGCGGAAAATGGCGTTTCGATCATGAGCAAGCTGAATGATCTTCCTTCATCGGCACTGCAGTTTTATACCACGGCATCTTACCCGTGCAGCTACCTTCCCGAGCAACTGGCGCGATCCCAGGTGGCGACCCCCAGCCACCTGATCGATACGGGGACCTATGGACGCCTCGTCCAGGCTGGCTTCCGGCGGAGCGGCGCTTTTACCTATCGTCCCTACTGCGATAATTGCCAGGCGTGCATGCCGGTACGGATCGTGGTGGATGAACTGATCCTCAGGCGTTCCCAGCGCCGCTCGTGGCAGCGCCACCAAAGCCTGTCCGCAACGCAGCACGACCTGTACTACCATCCGGACCATTATGCGCTGTATCTGCGTTATCAGGCGAAGCGCCACAGCGGGGGGGGAATGGACCGTGACAGCCGGGAACAGTATCGGCATTTCCTGCTGCCCAGCAATGTCAATTCACGGCTGGTCGAGTTTCATGAAGAGGGAAGGCTGCGCATGGTCAGCATTATCGATGAGCTGCCGGACGGAATATCGTCGGTTTATACGTTCTTTGAACCGGACGTGCCGGGCGCCAGCTTCGGTACCTATAACATCCTGTGGCAAGTGCAGTTGTGCCGCGCGCTGAACCTGCCCTACCTTTATCTCGGCTACTGGATAAGGGAAAGCCGGAAGATGGCATACAAGGCAGGCTTCAGGCCTTTGCAGGGCCTGGTCGGCGGACAGTGGAAGCCGCTTGGCAATATACACGAAAGCATGGAATGATCGTTACCTGCCTGGATCGAAAAGAGGGCCCTGCGCCTACCGGAACCTCATGGATTCATTGCTTTTTCTCTCTAATCACCGCTGCCCGTTTATCCAGGGCCTTTGCCTTACCCGCATAACCGATATCCCGATAAAGCTGCGCCAGATTCTCCAGGCTGATCGCCACATTCGGGTGATCCGGCCCATATGCTTTTTCCGAGATGGCAAGTGCGCGCCTGAACAGGGGCTCGGCGTAGGGGAACCTGCCCTGCTCCCTGTATAGCCCCGCAAGGTTGTTCAGGCTCAGGGCAACATTCGGATGATCCCGGCCAAGCGCCTTCTTCGAAATCGCGATCACCCTTTTGTAGAGCGGTTCGGCTCGCTCATACTGCTGCTGGGCGACGTACAGCAGAGCGAGGTTGTTCAGACTGAGGGCAAAGTCCGGGTGGTGCGGACCGAGTGTTTTTTCGAATATGGCCACCGCCCGCTCGAGAAGCGGCTCGGCCTGCTCATATCGCTCCTGGTCCTGGTAAAGCTGCGCCAGATTGTTCAGGTCGACGGCGACGCTGGGATGCTCGGGGCCAAATGTTTTTTCATCGATCCCAAGCGCACGCTGGTAGAGGGATTCCGCCTCGCCATAGGCCTCCTGGTTTCGGTGCAGCCCTGCAAGGTTGTTCAGCGTGGCCGCCACCTCGGGGCTTTCCGGGCCGACCGCGTTCTCGAAAATGGACAATGCGCGTTCGAAAAGCGGCACGGCCTGCTTGTAATGACCTTGGGCGCTATACAGCAGGGCGAGGCTGTTCAGGCTCGTCGCGACGTCCGGGTGATCGGGGTTCAGCGACTGCTCTGCTTTCTGCAATGCCATTTTGGCTACTTCGGTTGCACGGACATAATTTCCCTGCCGATAAAGCGTCTGCAGCTCGTCGTTGAGTTGGTCCCATTTGGTTGCGGCATGCGTCAGCGCGCAGCAGGTTGCAAGAATCACAGGCAGGATGAAACGGAGGGGGTTCATGGATAGATCCGTTGCCGATAAGGGATTAAGGGGATAAAGAGTGTATAAGTTCCATTATGCCAAACCCGCCCGCTGCCGCCTAATCGGCGAATGGTAAAATGAACCCATGCCCCATTCTTTATATCCCTTGCTGCGCCCGCTGTTATTCAGCCTCGAACCGGAGATCGCTCACCGTGTTACGTTCAACGGGCTTGAGATGGCGCATCGGCTGCACCTCCTCGGGTCCGGCCCGATCGCCTGTCAGTCCAGCGAGGTCATGGGCCTGACCTTTCCAAATCCCGTGGGGCTGGCGGCAGGCCTGGACAAGAACGGTGAGCATATCGAAGCACTGGGAGCGCTGGGTTTCGGTTTTATAGAGGTTGGCACCGTCACGCCTCGTCCCCAGCCGGGAAACCCGAAACCGCGGCTGTTCCGTATCCCGCAGGCGCATGGCATCGTCAATCGCCTAGGCTTCAATAACCTCGGCATCGATCACCTGCTGAGCAATGTCAGGCGTGAAAATTACCGCGGTATAATCGGAATCAATATTGGAAAAAACGTCGATACGCCCGTGGAACGGGCGGTCGACGACTATCTCGTCTGCCTGGAAAAGGCTTATGCTAGCGCAGACTACATTGCCGTGAACGTCTCCTCGCCGAATACGCCCAATCTTCGTCAGCTGCAAAACGCCGGCGAACTGGATCATCTGTTGAGCCGGTTGAAACTGAGTCAGCAAAAGCTTGCCGATGAGCACGGAAAATACACGCCACTGGTGATCAAGATCGCGCCTGATCTTGCGGACGCGCAGATCGATTCCATTGCCGCGCTGCTGCTGCGGCATCGAATCGATGGCGTCATTGCCACCAATACGACACTGTCGCGGGCAGGCATTGAAACACTGCCCCATGCATCCGAGCGCGGCGGATTGAGCGGAGCTCCGCTTGCCGAACGCGCCACCACCGTGATACGTCGTCTGCATGAAGCCCTTCGAGGGGCACTTCCCATTATTGGAGTGGGTGGAATCATGTCGGCGGTGGATGCAAAGGAAAAAATCGATGCCGGAGCAAGCCTCGTCCAGGTATACAGTGGACTGATCTATCGGGGGCCTCGACTGGTGTGTGAAATTGCACAGGCATTGTGCGCACCGGATGGTCTCCACGCTCCCTGAAGGGCTACCGGATGAGGGAAGATCCGTTAATCGCAGAAATCGACGCCATTCTGCCGCAAACCCAGTGCCGCCGTTGCGGGTTCCCTGGTTGCCAGCCGTACGCGGCCGCCATTGCGGAAGGGCGGGCCGCGATCAACCAGTGTCCGCCCGGCGGCCCGGAGGGTATCCGGAAGCTTGCCGCATTACTGGGCGTAGCGCCGATGCCGCTCAACACCGCGCATGGTTTCCATACGCCGAAAGCAGCCGCGTTCATCGACGAGCAAGCCTGTATAGGCTGCACGCTGTGTATTCTTGCCTGTCCGGTGGATGCGATCGTGGGTGCGGCCAAGCAGACGCATACCGTGTTAGTGGCCGAATGCACCGGATGCGAATTGTGTATTGCGCCCTGCCCGGTGGATTGCATCAGCATGGTTCCATTGGAAGAGGAAGATCAGCCTCGCAGGATGTCGGAAGAGGAGAAGAAGAATGCTGCGGATCGCGCGCGCGCACGGTACCAGTTCAGGCTGCAAAGGCTGGAGCGCGAAAGTCAGGAGCAGGAATTGAAGCGCTTGACAAGAAAGGATACGGGCGTTTCCGTTGCCACCATGACGAATGACGAGCGCAGGAAAGCGGCTGTTCAGGCTGCGCTGGCGCGCGCCAGGGCTGGCCGCGCGCGGAAAGATGACAATGCCGGTTTTCGTGGGCTTCCTCTCCCTGGCGATTCATGAATTCGAGCATACGCCGGGAGATCTTTACGCGCTTCAGATCGGCCAATCCGCATCCCGCTACCGAACTGGAGTACGGCTCGCCTTTTGAATTGCTGGTGGCCGTGATGCTCTCCGCCCAGGCAACCGACAAGAGCGTGAATCTCGCAACCAGAAAGCTTTTTCCAAAAGCGAATACCCCGCAGAAAATTCTCGCGCTGGGTGAAGCGGGTCTGCAGGAATTCATCAGGAGTATCGGGTTATACAAGACCAAGGCGAAGAATATTCTTGCCACCTGCCGCCTGCTCATCGAGCACCATGGCAGTGAAGTGCCCCATACGCGGGAGCAACTGGAAAAACTGCCGGGTGTGGGGCGCAAGACCGCCAACGTGATTTTGAATACCGCATTCGGCGAGCCCACCATGGCGGTGGACACGCATATCTTCCGTGTCGCCAATCGTACCCGGATCGCCCGTGGAAAGACGGTGCTCGAGGTGGAGCTGAAGCTCTTGAAGTGCGTTCCCGGTGAGTTCCGGCATGATGCCCACCACTGGCTTATCCTGCATGGACGCTATACCTGCGTGGCACGAAGACCGAAATGCGCGATATGCATCATCAATGATTTGTGCGAGTATGAGAACAAGCATCTCTGATTGATTCATGACACGGACTTCGCTGTTTTATCCCCCATGTTTAATCCCACCAGAGAACAGGCGCGTCAATTTTTTTTCGATACCTGGCTCAAGTACAGGAAGCGGGAAATGCTTACCGCCATGGAAGACATGGCCTTGGATACGATTCTGCTGCATCCCGAATATCAGCCAATGCTGGACGATCCCGAACGTCATCAGGAGAAGGATTATCGGCCCGAGATGGGCGATACCAATCCATTCCTCCACATGAGCATGCACATCGCCATCCAGGAACAGCTTTCGATAGATCAGCCAGCCGGAATTCGGCAGCAATTCAATCGGTTACTGGAAAGAACGGGTGATGAGCATGCCGTCGTGCACCAGATCATGGAATGTCTGGCGGAAATGATCTGGCAGGCACAGCGTAACCAGACGGGAATGGATGCTGCAGTTTATTTCAGTTGCCTGGACCGAAGGTAAAATTGATGACCGGCCTGTCCATTGATCCTGAACGCATGCCGCGGCCATGAAACGTTCATGTGCCAGGCCTCGAATCATCAGGATGATTCTGCTTCGAATCGGAACAGTTGGGAAGGGATCGACTGACGGAGGCTTTGGGGTATTCACTCCTTCCCCAAAGCCACTACGGATGTGCTGTATCTTGACCGTTATTCAGGCTGTTTTTAAAGCCGGATCAGTATTTTGTTTTCAGACCGGATTGACTGGCAAAGTATGCGGAGACATTTTCAATGTCTTCCTTGCTCAGGGCGGCCGCCATGCCCGCCATTACCGGATCCTTCCGTTCGCCCGATTTATATTCGGTCAGGGTCTTGATGAGATAACTCACATGCTGCCCGTTCAGCTTCGGAAAAGCGGGCGTGGGACTGTTGCCGTCCGGTCCATGGCATGCAGCGCAAACCTCCGCTGCTTTTTTCTTGCCGGCTTCTATATCGGCTGCGATTCCCTGGCCGGAAATCAGTAGCACCGCGCTGCTCGCCGCGGCAATGATGAGATGTTTCATGAGGATTTCCTTGCGTAATGGTTGATTATTTTCCGGCATAATAGGCAGCGAGATCTTCGATATCCTGCTGAGACAGCGTGGCGGCGATGCCTTTCATGCTGGGATGGTTGCGCGCATCGGTCTTGTAGGCTTGCAGTGCCTTGATCAGGTATTCCTCATGTTGGCCGCCTATTCTCGGGACATTGTAAACGGTGGGATACGAGGTCCGGTAACCTTCTATCCCATGGCAGCCAATGCACATGGCATTTTTCTGCTTGCCCGCAGCCGGGTCGCCGGCGGCCTGGGCGGTCCCTGCTCCCGCCAGAAGCAGACCCCACGCAAGTAAACCTATTATCGTTGGTCGTTTCATTATCAGTGCCCTCTTCACAAAAATAGCGACTCTAAACGATGTGTCATTTCTGGTCAATCCATAAAACAATGACATATATGGAATAGGGATATTCCTGCATGGGATTATTCCCTTATTTTTCCTGTTGCCGATGGCTTTTTTGCTCCAGTTCTTCCCACCTGGCTAGGCAATCCAGCAGTTCCTTCTCGATCGTGGCAAAGCGCTTTTGCAGGGGACCGGCTTTTTCCGGGGTATTACGATAAAGGTCAGGCAGGCTGAGCTGGTGAGTGATTGCGGCCTGTTCATGCTCCAGAGCCTCGATTTTTCCCGGCAATCCGTCAAGTTCACGCATCTCCTTGTAATTCAGTCTGACGGGCGCAGAAATGCCAGCAGCTTTCGACGCGGCGGAAGGCTGTGCCTTGACGGTCTGCTGTTTCTCCGTCGCTGTACGGAAACTTTTGGCACGTATCCAGTCTTCATAGCCCCCGACATGTTCCCGCAACAGCCCGTTGCCCTCGAACGCGATGACCTGCGTAACCACATTGTCGAGGAACTCTCGATCATGACTCACCAGGAACAAGGTTCCCGAATAGCCCTGCAGCATTGTCTCGAGCAGCTCCAGCGTTTCCATGTCGAGATCGTTGGTCGGCTCGTCCAGAACCAGCACATTTGCTGGCCGGGTAAACAGACGTGCCAGCAACAGCCGGTTGCGCTCTCCGCCGGAGAGGGAGCTTACCGGTGAGCGCGCCCTCTGAGGGGCAAACAGGAAATCTTCCAGATAGCTGATGACATGCTTTTTCGTTCCTCCGATCTCGATGAAATCCGATCCCTGGCTGATCGTGCCCATGACCGTTTCTTCCTCATTGAGCTGCTCCCGCATCTGGTCGAAATACGCAATCTCCAGCCTGGCGCCAAGCCTGACGTAGCCGCTGTCCGGCGCCAATTCACCAAGAATCAGCTTCAGCAGTGTGGATTTACCCGCTCCGTTGGGGCCCAGCAGGCCTACCCGGTCTCCCCGCATGATGCGACAGGAGAAGTCGCTGATCACCGCCTTGCTTCCGTAGCTTTTGCTTACGTGCTCCAGTTCAGCCACCATTCGACCGGATTTATTGGCGTCGTCCACGCTGAGATTGACCGTGCCGGTCCTTTCCCTGCGTGCAGCGCGCTCCAGGCGCAGGGCTTCCAGACGCCGCACCCTGCCCTCGTTCCGGGTGCGGCGGGCCTGAATTCCCTTGCGTATCCAGGTTTCTTCCTGAGCCAGAGTCTTGTCGAATTTACGATTGTGAAGGGCCTCGATCTCCAGCATCTCCATTTTCTTCTGCTGGTATGCGGCAAAGTCACCGGGAAAGTCCGTCAGCCTGCCCCGGTCGAGCTCCACGATCCTTGTTGCGACATTGTTCAGAAAGCGCCGGTCGTGGGTAACGAACAGCACACTGCCCGCAAAGTCTCTGAGCAGCCCTTCCAGCCATTCGATGGAGGAAAAATCCAGATGATTGGTTGGTTCGTCCAAGAGCAGCACATCGGGCGATAACACCAGCGCACGCGCAAGCGCCACCCGTTTTTTCTGCCCGCCCGAAAGCTGCCCCACCAGCCTGTCCGCGGGAAGATCGAGCTTGTCTATCACGGTTTCCACCCTTGCCTGGATCCTCCATCCATCGTGGGTTTCCAGTTCAGCCTGCAATTTCTCCAGGCGGGCAAGAAGGACGTCTGCATCGCCGGCGCCATCGCTCAAAAGATGCGATGCCTCGTGATACTGAACGAGGGCCTGGCTGACGGAACCCAGCCCCTTGGCAACTTCCTCGAATACGGTGAAGGCAGCATCCAGTTGCGGTTCCTGAGGCACATAGGCCAGCTTCAGTGCGGACGACCGCCAGATCCTGCCGTCGTCCAGCGGAATTTCGTTCGCAAGCGCGCGCAGCAGGCTGGATTTCCCGCCTCCGTTCCTGCCGATCAGGCCGATCCGCTCTCCCGAATCCAGTTGCAGGTCTGCCTGATCGAGCAGAGCATGATGACCAAAGGCAAGGCTTGCATTTTCAAGCGTGAGGAGCGGCATGGAAGGAAATTCTCAACGATTGTCGGGGAGCGAAATCGCCCGGCGGACGCCCAATCCATTGCCGAGGGGCCGGGCCCGTTCCAGCGCCTGATCCGCCTCGCACCAGCCCTCGCATGCGTTGCGTCCGGATCGTCCCCGCAGAATATTCAGCAGACCTTTGCATTTTGCGTAGAAATGAAAAAATCGTAACACTTTGCGGCGTTGCGAAACATCCGGGGGAAAGTCCGCGCAGATGAGCTTGTCGTCCAGCATGCCCCGGTCGAGCATGGTCACGGCTCCCCACGCCTTGATCCGGATACGCGTACCCAGCGGCAGACGCGGACCGAGGACCAGTGCATCCAGGAAATCGCCGTCCAGACCTCTGTATGTGGGAACCGATCCATAATTGAACGGGCACGGCAGGGGGGAAACAAAGTCTATCGTGCCTGCAGAACCGCGTTTGAGAAAGCTGCCGCGGGGTACTTCGATTATCACCTCTACCACCAGCGGCTCAGGCACCACCCGCACCACCCGGCTTATTGCCGGTTTGCCCCTGGTCCCATTCACGAGCTGCTGGTGAATCCAGGAAGCGTCGGGCCTCTCGTGAGACCCTGGCCGATCTGCCGGAGGCCAGGGAGGAAAGCACCGTACTCTCCCGGTGTCGGAGGCATTCGAACCGGCCTTGAGCTGAACCCTTCGACGTCCGATATCCTGTTACTCAGCCGGACCCCCTGCATTCTTTTCCACGAGCAATGTATGCAGTCTCCGGCTGTCGGATCGTAACACCGTGAATCTGAACCCCCTCACGACGACCGATTCTCCCCGCTTGGGCAACCGGCCGAATTCATGCAGTACCAGTCCCCCCACCGTATCGTAATCCAGATCGCTTAATTCGCCCGCGAGCCGCTCATTGAAATCGGATATTTCCGTGATCGCCTTGATACGATGCCGACCGTCCGGTTCCTCTACAATATTGTCGTCGGCTTCATCGAAATCGTGCTCATCCTCGATGTCGCCAACGATCTGCTCCAGTACATCCTCGATGGTAACCAGGCCAGCGACACCTCCATATTCATCCACGACGATCGCGATGTGATTGCGGTTGGTGCGAAAGTCCTTGAGCAGCACATTGAGCCGCTTGGATTCCGGAATAAAGACGACGGGCCGCAGCATGTCGCGTACATCGAACTCCTCCTCTCCGGCATAGTAGCGCAATAAATCCTTGGCCAGCAGTATGCCGATGACGTTGTTCTTATCATTTTCCGTAACCGGAAAACGCGAATGCGCTTTTTCGATCACAAAGGGAATAAATCCGTCCGGAGTTTCGCCGATGTCGATCACATCCATCTGGGCGCGCGGAACCATGATGTCCCGCGCCTGCATCTCGGATACCTGTATGACGCCCTCGATCATGCTCAAGGCATCCGAATCGAACAGATTGCGCTCGAATGCGGAGTGC
>CAZYYR010000020.1:16438-19024 GCA_964651465.1 uncultured Nitrosospira sp. | reverse complement strand
TCCTGGAGCCGATCTCTATGTCGATCGTCTGCTGCGGAGCCGCATTGAATACGATGCCGGACACCACCAGTTCCTCCCCTCCCTCATTCCCCTGTCCTTCTGCCGCGGTATCCGGTTCAAGGACACGGATGACGAGATCGGCTGACGTTTTTCCTGGATGCAACTGCCCAGCGTCATAGGTGATCTGGTAATTTCCATCTTCATCCGTCACGGCCTGCCCAAGCAGCACTTCCGCCCGCATATCCCGATCGAAGGCGCGCGCAGTGAGGCCGGCAAGCGGGAAACCGGTGGCGTGACGGACCGTCCCGTGGACGATACGCAGGACAGCAGCGGTAATATCGATGAATTCCTGAATGACTGCGGACGTTTTGGTGGCTTCAGCCACAACATCGCCGCGCGCGTCGCATACGCGCACGAGCAGGTCCGGACCTGTTCGTCCCTGTTCGTTTGACTGACAGGCATAGTCGATCCGGTAGAATCCATCTGCCTGGAGCGCAGCCGTTGCTCCGCAGGGAACAGGGCTGTCTGGAAAATGCACGTCGAACGCGCATACGGTAAAGCCGGAGACACGGAGCGGTGTTCCGTCCTCCTGCCTGACCAGGCCACTCACCGTATGGATCTGCATGCGCGGACTATCGGGCGTGACCGCAACGGAGGCGACGGCTTCCAGCCGCTGCTTCAGTGCCTCCGCCTGCCCGGCTGCCAGTCTTTCCAGAGTGAAGCCCCGTTCCCAGAAAAGGCGGGCAAAGCCGTTGTGCTTGCGAGGAATAGGCAGCACCAGACCGAACAGGACGGGCAACTGGTCATCGTCGATCAGCACGCGCACGGAATCGTTCGTGACCACATGCTTCACATGGCCGAATCCCATGAGCGTTTTCTTCACGCTTTCGATATCGCCGAGGGCAAGCTGTTCCAGCAATATCCCGTCATTCCGGAGCTGCTGGCGAATATCCCTGATGCTTTTGACAGCGCTCAGCAGCCTGATGAGAAGGGAGAGCTTCCTGTTCTGACGGGTAAACTGAACGGTGGCTCGCATGTGGGGGTTTTTCTCTTGTTGTTTCAAGGAATCAGCGGGGAACATCCGAAGTGTCGGATCGCCGGTTGCCTGTCTGGATGACAGTTGAACGGATGCGAATGGCGGCAGACAGATGACTTTTTCCAGAGCTTCTGCATATGCCCTGATTCCGGGTAGGGGTAAAGCGCGTTTTCGTCATCCTACCCTACCTTGACGATTTGCGTAACCGCAATTCTTTTTGTTCTGGATCAAAATTTTAATGGGGAAGGAGCAAGACTATCCGCGGGGCCCGCAGAATCCCAATCGACGAAGGATCGGGCGAAGTGTGGAATAATCAAACGATACGATGATTTGTCCTGCCTCACTCGCTCAGCCTCTACAGAAAACCGGATATTCATCCGGCGAGGGCCTTGCTCTGCTTCAATCCTGCATCTGCCGATGAAAAAACCTTCTCCCGCCGCTATCGAAGAACGCCGGATAAACCTGCCTGAGCCCGAGTATCCCCAGGACCTGCCCGTGGTGGCGCGGCGGGAGGAGATCACCCGCGCAATCCGCGACAACCAGGTGGTGATCGTGTGCGGAGAGACCGGTTCGGGGAAGACGACGCAGTTGCCCAAGATCTGCCTCGGGCTGGGCCGCGGGGTGGCGGGAATGATCGGGCACACACAGCCGCGGCGCATCGCCGCACGCACGGTGGCTGCCCGTATTGCCTCGGAGCTGAAAACCCAGTTGGGGCATGCGGTGGGATACAAGGTGCGCTTTTCCGACAAGGTGAGCGGCAGCACCTATGTCAAGCTCATGACGGACGGCATCCTGCTTGCGGAAACACAGGGCGATCCGTTGTTCCTGGCCTACGACACCCTCATCATCGACGAGGCGCACGAACGCAGCCTCAACATCGATTTCCTGCTCGGCTATCTGCACCAGTTGCTGCCGAAGCGGCCCGACCTGAAGCTGATCGTCACCTCCGCGACCATCGATGCGCAGCGTTTCTCCGCGCATTTCGGCGGCGCGCCGGTAATAGAAGTCTCCGGCCGTCTGTACCCGGTGGAGGTGCGCTATCGGCCTATCCTGCCACATCTGCCTTGCGGGCGCCCGGTTCTCGTCCCGGACGAGGGCGCAGACCAGGGCGTAGCCAGCACTGGCCGGGATAAGCCGGCGGAAAGGAACAAGGACAGACCGGAAGGAAAGAGCAAACACAGGGAAAGGGAAAAGGACCGGGACGAAGGCGCCCTGGAGCAGGCTATCCTCGATGCGGTGGACGAGATCGGGCGGTGCGGGCCGGGGGATGTGCTGGTGTTTCTCCCGGGGGAGCGCGAGATACGCGACACGGCCGAGGCACTGCGCAAGCATGCATTCACTGGGCCCGGCACCGGCCCCGGCAAGGGACGGATGGGTGCGGAAATCCTGCCGCTGTTCGCCCGTCAATCCTACAGCGACCAGGAGAAAGTATTCAGGCCTGGCGGCAGCAGCCTGCGGCGCATCATCCTGGCCACCAACGTGGCGGAGACTTCCCTCACGGTGCCGGGCATCCGCTATGTGATCGATACGGGGCTGGCGCGCCTCAACCG
>CAZYYR010000020.1:0-16428 GCA_964651465.1 uncultured Nitrosospira sp. | reverse complement strand
TCCACCTGCAGCTGCTCCACCTTGTTGCGGTAGCTGCAGGTGGAGAAGATTTCGCGTGCTTCCGCCAGCCAGCGGGCGGGCCGCTGCGGCCGCGTGATGAGCGGAGTCTGCATCCGCCTGTACGCGGAAGAGGATTATCTTTCGCGGACGGAGTTCACCGATCCCGAAATTCTGCGCTCGTCACTGGCAGCGGTGATCCTGCGCATGAAGTCGCTCAAAATCGGGGCTGTCGAGGATTTTCCGTTTCTCGATGCGCCGCTGCCGAAGATGATCGCGGACGGGTATCAGCTGCTCGCGGAACTCGGGGCGGTGGATGAAAGCAACGCGCTGACCCCAACAGGCTGGCGGCTGGCGAAGTTTCCCATCGACCCGAAGATCGCGCGCATGATCCTGGCGGCAAAGGAAGAGAACTGCCTGAGCGAGATGCTCATCATTGCTTCCGCCCTGAGCGTGCAGGACCCGCGCGAGCGCCCCTTCGAGCGCCAGGAAGCAGCCGACCGGGCGCATCAGCACTTCCAGGATGAGCGCTCCGATTTTCTGAGTTACCTCAAGCTGTGGGCGTTCTTCGATGATCTGCTCAAGCACAGGAAGTCCAATCGCAAGCTGCTGGAGCAGTGCCAGGAAAATTTCCTGTCGCATCGCCGCCTGCGCGAGTGGCGCGAAGTGCATGGCCAGTTGCATACCCTGGTGCTGGAAACGGGATTGCGGCCCAATGAGATTCCTGCGGGCTACGACGAAATCCACCGCGCGCTGCTGGCCGGGTTGCTGGGCAATATCGGTTTCAAGGCTGAATTCAAGGCGGAGGCGGATGGAGAATACCTGGGCGCGCGCGGCGTGCGCTTCTCCATTTTTCCTGGTTCCGTCCTGAGGAAAGCGAAGCCCAAGTGGGTAGTCGCGGCCGAGTTGGCCGAGACGGCCAGGTTGTACGCGCGCGGGGTGGCGCGCATCGACCCGTCCTGGATAGAGAAGGTGGCCGGGGGATTGTGCAGGACGCACTACTTCGATCCGCACTGGGAAAAGAAAACCGCGCAGGTATCCGCCTTCGAGCGGGTTACGCTCTACGGCCTGACCGTGGTGCCCAGGCGCCGCGTTTATTACGGCGCGATCAATCCGACGGAGGCACGCGAGATTTTCATACGCTCGGCACTGGTGGCAGGCGAGTATGTCACGCACGCGCCCTTTTTCAGCCACAACCGCGAGCTCATCGCCAGCATTGCCGCGCTGGAACACAAGACGCGGCGACCGGACGTGCTGGTGGACGAGCAGCAGATATACGCATTCTACGATGCCGTCATCCCGCAAGGCATCAGCAACGGTGCAGCTTTCGAGAAATGGCGCAGGCAGGCGGAGCGGGACAACCAGCGCCTGCTCTATCTCACGCGTGACTACCTGATGCGCCATGCGGCCGACAGTGTCACGGAGGACCGGTTTCCCGATAGCATGGTGGCGGGCGGGATGCGGCTGCCGCTGGCTTATCGCTTCGAGCCGGGCCACGTGCTGGACGGCGTCACGCTCACGCTGCCCCTGCCGCTGCTCAACCAGCTCAATGCGGCGCAATTCGACCGGCTTGTGCCCGGGCTGATCCGCGAGAAGCTGAGCTGGTACCTGAAGGCCTTGCCCAAGCAGATACGCCGCCATGTCGTGCCGGTGCCGGAATTCGTGACGCGCTTCCTCGAAGCGCAGGATAAAGGACCGGAAGGACCAGGGCAGTTGCGCCAGCGACCGCTGACGGAGGCGCTGGCCGGATTCGTACAGGCAAAGGCAGGCATCGCGGTGCCGGGTGACGCATGGCGCGGGGAGCAGCCGCCGCAGCACCTGCTGATGAATTACAAGGTTGTGGATGACGGGGGGCAGGAACTGGCCATGAGCCGCGACCTCGCCACGCTCAAGGCGCAACTGGGTCAGGCCGCCAAGCTGACGTTTGCGCAGCCCGATTCGAGGGAGGGCCTTCCGATCGAGCGCGACGGCATCGAACGGTGGGATTTCGGCGATCTGCCGGAAGAGATCGCCTTTACCCGTGCCGGCCGGAAGCTTGTGGGCTACCCCGCTTTTGCAATCAGTACGGGAGAAGATAAAGGGAAAGATAAGGCGGAAGGCAAGGTTTCCATCCGCCTGTTCGATACGCCTGAGGCAGCTGCATCGAGCATGCGCGGGGGCGTGCGCCAGCTGCTGTGGTTCGAGCTCAAGGAGCAGATGAAGCAACTTGAAAAAGACCTCTCCATGGCTGCAGGCAGGCTCGGGGGTCAAGGCGGACAGGCGCGCCACCTGGGCCAGGCGATCCTGCAGATGCAGCCCCTGATCGGGGCGGATGCCCTCAAGGAAGATATGCTTACCGCCATCGCCGACCGCGCCTTCATCGGTGAGGATGCGCTGCCGCGCAGTGAGCAGGCATTCAGCGCCCAGCGCCAGCGCGCGAGGGCAAGGCTTCCGGCCGTGAGGGAAGCCATGGCCCGGCTGATGCAGGATATCGCAGCCGGATGCCACATGCTTCTGGGCCGGCTGGGTGGGAGCGGCGCCCGTCAGGGAGCGGCCCTGGGAAAAGGTATGACTGGGGAAATTCATGCCCAGTTGCATGCCCAGCTGAAGAAACTCGTCTATCCCGGATTTTTGAAAAGGACACCGTGGGATCGATTGCAGCATCTGCCACGGTACCTGAAAGCCATGGTGCTACGGCTCGACAAGTACCCGGGCAATCCGGAACGCGACCAGCGCCACGCGGCCGCCATTGCCGGGCTGTGGAGACAGTATGAGCAGAGGCTGGAAAAACATCACAAGGCCGGGCTCGACGATCCCGCCCTGGCCGAGTTCCGCTGGCAGATCGAGGAACTGCGGGTATCGCTGTTCGCCCAGGAGCTGAAAACGCCCTGCCCCGTTTCCATCAAGCGGTTACAGAAGCTGTGGGAGTCGGTCAGCGCGTGATCCGGAAGGGCTGCGGGCAGAGCCCTTCACGCCGGGATCCCGCCGCTTCGCCGAAAAATCTTACGAAACGCTACGCCGCGTCAGGGAGGCCGATGTCGTGCGTAATGCGATAGTTTGCCGTGAGGCGATATTCGCCTCCCGGCGGGATTTCCACTACTTCCGACCCCGCGTTGGCCGTCTCGACGCAAACGAAGCGCTGGTAATCGTCGTCCTCCAGGTCGCTCATTTCGGCGGCAATTTTCTCCCATGGGTTCCATACCACCGCTGTTCTGCTTCCTCCGGACAGGATCCGGATGCGCCGCGCAAGCGCGACGTCATCAATCGACAGTTCGCCTGTTACCTTCTGATAGATGCGATCGACTTCCTTCCCAATCCTGATCGCACCCGTCTGGCGTTTGTGCAGGCCATTGTCTACCTTGTCGATGTAGTCGGTATCTTCCAGCCCCGTTACGACGGTATTGCCGATATCGCCCACACAGAAGTAGGTGTGCAGCGCCTGGGTGATTGATAACGCCTGGGTATCGGTATTGCGGGTGATCAGCTCCAGGTTCAGTGCATCCCCCACCGTCACTTCCAGCGACAGGTCGAAAGCATGGGGCCAGATCGCCCGCGTTTCAGGCGTGTCCGTCAGGCCCATGGTGACCCGGCAGTTGCCATTCGCTGCCGCTTCGGTATGCCGCAAGGTCCAGTGGCGGTTGCGGACAAAGCCGTGGGCAGGACGACTCCGGTGTTCGGGATCGGGTCCGAACCAGGGCCAGCAGACGGGCGCGCCGCCCTTGATGCTTTTTCCATCCTGGTAATAGGCCATGTTGCTGAGGAACATGAGATTGTGGGGCTCATTGGCGGGCTGATAGGACAGCACCTGTCCGCCGTACAGCGAGATGAGGCTGCTTGCCTTATCCGTATCTACCTTGATGAAGGGAAGGCCTCCAGCGCCCTCGATGATTTTGATCTGGTCCACGATGCCGTACTTCTCATTCAACTGCTGAATATCCATTTATTCACATCTCCATCAGAAATTTATAACTAACATTAAAAATATATTGTAGGGTATTGAATAAATTAATTATTAATTAGTCATCGCAGCAGGACCAGCCGGGGAATTGCATCGGTGTCCGCCCATACCAGCGCGTTCTGGCTGAACTCCCGCCCGAGCGTCTTGGCTGAATCCAGATCGAGTCCCAGCACGAAAAAGCTTTCTTCCGGCGGCCACGACTCGAATGGATCGATGGCGAGGCCATCCATGACCTGGCCGGATCGGGAAACATGGCATGCCAGCTCTTCCCGCAAATGCGCGCAGGCAATCCTGTTCGCTTCGATGCTGTCCCGCAGGCCCAGCGGGTTGCAGGCCGTGATAAAGGCCGCGCATCGGTAACCGGTTGCTGTCAGAAGCTGCGCCAAGGGTTCGGAATGCTGATCGATGCGTAGCGTAAAGGCATCCTGTCCGGAGCCGGTGCGGTAATGAGCCGAGCGATAAGCCGTAATGAGATCGTCAGGAATTCCGGTTTCCGGCATCAGGTCTGTGGCGTATCTTCATGTGGAATGCCAGGCAAAATTTCCCGTCGGCGGCCAGACAATTCGCCATTCCCATGTTCACCGCGTTTTGCCGGGTTGCGGGACAGAAGTTACCTGCGTATTGCTCGCCAGGTTGTGCTTTGTACCCCAGCGCAGCAATTCCTGAATGGCCGGGAACAGGTCCAGACCTTTCTCCGTGAGGGTGTAGATCACCCGGCGTGCATTGCCGGGGTCGCGCTGCCGCGAAACGATATCGGATTCTTCCAGTTTCTCAGCCGGTCGGAAAGAATATTGGAAGCGATTTTTTCGGGAGAAGCGAGGAAGTCGCGGAAATATTGCTTGCGCTTGAACATGATGTCCCGGATGACCAGCAAGGTCCATTTGTCTCCCAGTATATCCAGCGCACAGCTCACGGGACAGGAAGAGCGATTGATCCGATCTTTAACCATGAAAATCCAATCTGTACTGTATTTTGATTCCGTTTTCCTTGATTGCACCAGTCGCCAGATATTATTATACTTTCATTATGCAACCAAACATGCAGCTCATACTCTATAGTTTGAATACTGCAGATCGATTTTACTTCCAAATATCCGACGCTGAACGTTATTGTAACTGTATTGCAGAGGCATGCGAGGAAAGGGGCTATCGGCTGTTGTCATTGTTGCCATAATAGGCTCGGAATGATATTTTTGATTGGAGTTCCCATGATAATCCATGGAAGATATTACGCAGGAAAGTGCTGTGGCCACCAGTCTTTTCGAATATTGAGCGCCATGGAAAGAAAAGCAAACTGGATCAAAAGGAGTAACCCATCATGATCAAGCAAGTGATACGGGCGGGCACGGTCGCTTTTACGCTTGGTGCAGTGCTTTACGGGGGTCAGGCGGCCGCGCATGGAAAGGTGGCCATGGAAGAGGACAGCTGCATGCGGCGGCTGGGCGACAGCAGCATGGTTCATTTGAGCGCCTATCAGCCTCAATATGAGCCGGCGGACCAGTATTGCACGGAAATTCCGAAGCAGGGGAGTACGCACCTTGTGGTGGACCTGGTCGACCCCGCGCTGCGCGATATTCCGATCGGCATGAGAGTCGTCAGAGGCACCAACGAGACCGAAGATGAAACGGTTTCATACGTGCGCCCCAGCTACCATCCGGACGGCGTGCTGAGAGGCGAGACGACCCTGGACAAGGGCACGTACACGGTTTTCATTACCGGGGATTCCGTGCCCCCCGTGCGCTACGAATATCCGCTGCGGGTTGAAATGATCAACTATGCAAAGACCTTCAAGGCGGCCGTAGGCCCCATGATAGCGGTGCTGCTGCTGAGCCTCCTGGGATACAAGATCACTCAGTCAAAACGTGTGAAGCGATGGTGGGCGTCGCGCCACAAGGATTGATGCCTGCCTGAACGGATGGGGACTGGCTGACAGCCGACATGGCATGCCGGTAGGCGCCAGGGCGGCCAGCCCCCTCCCCCTGTCCTCCTTACCTCGGCAACCCGGTCCTGCGCATCATCCTTCTGCGTGTACTGAACAGAACGTCACCTGAAGCCCGTTCGCGCTATGCTGCCGGGGCTGAATCTTATTCAATGTCGCAAGCAGCGTTCCCCATCGGCGGATGAGCAGCACATTCCCATCGGGCCAGCGGCTCTCGCGCAAGGTGCGATAAGCCCGGCAAATCACCGGCTGGACGCCTGGAACTCCTCTAAACGCCTGGAAACGGCGCATCGCGTCCCCCATTCATCTTGCAGCCTTCCCGGCCATTCGCCGGTGCGACTCGGCCATGCGCAGGTTTTTCTCGGCTGCATCCTCATACACACGGATCAGCGCACGCGAGTGTTCCTTGAAGTCTTCGGTCATCCTGCCGTAGTAAGGGGCATGCCTGATGTACTCCGACAATTCCCTTTTCTCCGCTTCAGCCTCTCTTTGCATCGCCTGCCCGGCGGCTTCATAGTGCCTGGCCAGGGCCATATGGTCTGCCGGGGTTTCCGCCCCGTGCTCGGCGGCGGTCATGTCCATGGGGTGAGGATCGATTTGGGCACAGGCTACGAATAAACCGAGGGACGTGATCACGAGGAAAAACGAGAGGAAATTCATTTTTCTGCTCCCTGTCGAGTGTTAGAAAAAGCATGACATCGTAATTCCATGGAATTTCATAACCTGATTCGATTGAGCCGTAAGGCATTGGTCACCACGGATACCGAACTCATCGCCATGGCTGCGCCTGCGAACATGGGCGAAAGCAGCAGCCCAAAGGCGGGATAGAGGACACCTGCAGCCAGCGGGATGCCGAGCGCGTTATAGCCAAACGCAAAAACGAGGTTCTGGCGAATGTTGCGCATAGTGGCACGCGAAAGCACGATGGCGCGGGTGATGCCGCGCAGATCCCCCCTGACCAGCGTGATGCCGGCACTTTCCATTGCCACGTCGGTGCCGGTGCCCATGGCGATACCCACATCCGCCTGTGCCAATGCGGGCGCATCGTTGATCCCGTCGCCTGCCATGGCGACCTTGCGCCCTTCGGCCTGCAACTGCTTTACGCGGTCCGCCTTGTGCTCGGGCAGCACCTCACCCAGCGCCACATCGATGCCGAGTTGCCGTGCCACTGCATCGGCTGTGCGCTGGGAATCGCCGGTGAGCATGACGATGTCGAGTCCTTCACGCTGCAGGGCCGCGACCGCTTCCAGCGTTCCCTCCTTGATCGGATCGGCGACCGCCGCAATGCCGCTTGCGGCGCCATCCACGGAGAAGAATATGACAGTTCTGGCTTCGGCCCGCAGTGATTCGCCCTGTTCCCGCCAGCGCTGCGTATCGATACCGTGCTGCTCGAGAAAATTGCTGCTGCCCACGAGCACATGCTTGCCTTCGACCTGGGCCTCTACGCCAAGCCCATTGGATGCCTCGAAGGCCTCCGCGGGCGGGATACGCAGCTTCCGGCTCCTGGCGCTCTCGGCGATAGCCAGTCCGATGGGATGTTCGGAAAGCTGTTCAACGCCCGCAACGAGCGCAAGCGCCTCATCCCGGGCGATGCCCTCCGCTACGAAATCGGTTAGTTCAGGCCGCCCGAGGGTCAGTGTCCCGGTCTTGTCCACAACTACGGTGTCGATGTCGCGCATGCGCTCGATCGCTTCGGCACTGCGGAACAGAATGCCGGCCCGGGCGCCCTGTCCCATGGCTACCGTCATCGAAATAGGCGTGGCCAGGCCCACCGCGCAGGGGCAAGCGATGATGAGGACTGCAATGGCGTTGAGAAAGGCATAGGTGAACCGCGGCTCGGGGCCGTAAAACCACCATGCCAGGGCGGTGAGGATAGCGATGGCGATCACACCCTGGACGAACCGTGCGGCGATGACATCGGCGAGCCGCTGGATGGGCGCCCGGGTGCGCTGGGCTTCGCCGACCATGTGCACGATGCGTGCGAGCAGGGTATCCGCGCCTACGCGGTCGGCGCGCATGACCAGCGAGCCGTTGCCATTGAGGGTTGCACCGGTCAGTTTATCTCCGGCGGTCCTGGCGACAGGCATCGGTTCGCCCGTAAGCATGGATTCATCCACCCGGCTCGTGCCTTCGAGCACCGTGCCGTCCACCGGGATTTTCTCTCCAGGTTTGACGCGCAGGCGGTCGCCGACGACAACGGTCTCCAGCGGGACGCGTTCTTCGCTGATATCGCCATCCTCACTGTCGCGCAGCTTCCACGCTTCGTTGGGTGCCAGTTCCAGCAACTGCTGGATGGCTCGGCCGGTTCGGCCCATCGCCCGTGTTTGCAGGTACTCGCCGAGTATCACCAGGGTCATGATGACGGCGGCGGCCTCGAAATAGGTCCCCACCGCGCCATCGTGCGCCCGAAACGCCTGGGGGAACCATTCGGGGGCAAAAACGGCTGCCAGGCTGAACAGATAGGCGAATGTCACGCCCAGGCCGATCAGCGTATACATGTTGAGCGCGCGATGGACAAGCGATAGCCAGAACTTGCGCAATATCGGCCAGCCGGTCCATATCACCACCGGCGTCCCCAGGAAGAATTCGGCCCATCCGCGGGTGTGCGGTTCGAGCCCGAACAAGCCGTGAATGCCGATCATGGGTGCCATCGCGATGATGACCAGGGGGATGCACAACGCTGCGCCGACCCACAACCGCCGTCCGAGATCGCGCAGCTCCGCGGCGTTGCTTTCGTCTCCCCCCGTTCCCGCCACAGTCACCAGCGCCATGCCGCAGATGGGGCAATCTCCGGCGGCATCGCGCACGACCTCGGGATGCATGGGGCAGGTCCATTGCGCTCTTCCAGGCGATCTTGCAGACGCGGAGGTCATGGCATCCGCCTGGCTTAGCATGGGATGGGCCCGGCGTAAGGATCTCGATTGCGAAGAATGCGAAGGCGTGTGCACATACCTGTTCCAAAAATGCCGTCAGGCCGGCGATACCGTACCCGAGACGATTCGGCTTCGGCATTCCAGAGACAGCGAATTTTATTCCTGCCTTTCCAATACAATATTAGGGCAGCTTCCGATATTTAGACAGTACTCTCCGAATGTTTCCGGGCGTTTTCGTGCCGAGAAGCTCCCGATCTCTTCAAAATGGGCATTCCCGCGCTTGATTCAGCGGCGCGGAAATACATGCCTTTGAGACAGGTTCCCTCCTTTAGCCCAAGCCATACCCAAGCCATGCGTATATCAGCAAATTGTCCCGGCCTGACGTATTATAGAAAAAGTTGACCAGTACCCCGAAGCCAGCCGGGAGCCTGTTTTCCGGAAATCCTACAGGAGAACAAATGGATGTTTGCAGGGGGCATCCGATCCCGTTCTGTGCGGCGGTACGAAGATCACTTTGGGAGTGTGGCGGATGGAGAGAAGAATGAAAGCCCTTATGAGGAATATGCGGAATGATCGGGAGGGATGTGAAATAACGATGGAACGGCGGCATATCGCAGGGGCGGGCATTCGATGTCTACCTTGAAAACCTGGCCTGGCAACCCCTACCCGCTGGGTGCAACCTACGACGGCGGCGGTACGAATTTCTCCCTTTTCTCGGAGGTGGCGGAAAAGGTCGAATTATGCCTGTTCGACGAGCAGGGCCGCGAAACCCGTATCACCCTCCCTGAGGTGACGGGACACTGCTGGCATGGCTATCTCCCCGGGGTGGAGCCGGGACAGCGCTATGGCTTCCGCGTGCACGGGCCGTGGGCACCCGAGCAGGGGCACCGGTGCAATCCGGCCAAGCTCCTGCTCGACCCCTATGCGAAAAGCATCGAAGGCGAGGTTGCCTGGGGCGAGGCCATATTTCCGTACCATTTCGATGATCCCAGTGGGCGCAATGATCTGGAAAGTGCCCCCTGTATGCCCCGCTGCATCGTGGCCCAGCCATTCTTCGACTGGGCAGGCGATCGTCCGCTGCAGCGTCCCTGGCATGAAACCGTCATCTATGAGCTGCATGTCAAAGGTTTCACGGCTCAGAAACCGGACATTCCGCCCGAACTGCGCGGCACCTACGCAGGTATCGCCCACTCCGAATCCATCGCCTATCTGAAACAGCTCGGTGTCACGGCGGTCGAACTGATGCCGGTGCATTCCTTTCTGCAGGAAAAACACCTTCTCGACCAGGGGCTGAGTAACTACTGGGGCTACAATTCAGTTTCCTATTTCGCGCCCCATGCCCCCTACGCGGCGGACAAGCGGCCCGGTGCTGTCGCGGCGGAGTTCAAGCAGATGGTGAAGGCGCTGCATCAGGCGGGCATTGAGGTCATCCTCGACGTGGTCTACAACCACACGGGGGAAGGCAATCACCTCGGCCCCGTACTTTCCCTAAAGGGGATAGACAATGCCTATTACTATCAGCTGATGGATGACCGGCGCTATTACAGGGACTACACCGGTACGGGCAATTGCCTCAATATGCGCCAGCCCCATGTGCTGCAGCTCATCATGGACTCTCTCCGTTACTGGGTGCTCGAAATGCATGTGGATGGATTCCGCTTCGACCTGGCTGCCGCGCTGGCGCGCGAATTGCATGAAGTGCAGATGCTGTCCTCTTTTTTCCAGATCATCCAGCAGGATCCTGTCACCAACCGGATCAAGCTCATCGCGGAACCCTGGGATCTGGGCGAAGGCGGGTATCAGGTCGGCAAGTTTCCCTCGGGCTGGTCCGAGTGGAACGGCCGGTATCGTGACTGCATGCGCAACTTCTGGCGCAGCCAGGAACCGGCCCTGAGCGAGTTCGGATACCGTTTCACCGGAAGCTCCGATCTCTACGCCGGCAACTCCCGCCGGCCTTTTGCCAGCATCAACTTCATCACGGCACACGATGGCTTCACCCTGCGCGATCTGGTGTCCTACAACGAGAAGCACAATCAGGCCAACGGCGAGGATAACCGGGATGGCACCGACGACAACCGTTCCTGGAATTGCGGTGTCGAAGGGCCGACTGACGATGCTGAGGTGCTTACCCTGCGCGCCCGGCAGCAGCGCAATTTCCTCGTTACGCTCCTGCTGTCCCAGGGCGTACCCATGCTGCTGGGAGGCGATGAATCCGGCCGGACCCAGCAGGGAAACAATAATCCCTATTGCCAGGACAACCCCATTTCCTGGATGGATTGGGAGAACGTCGATAAGGATCTGCAGGAATTCACCCGGCGCCTCATTCTTTTCCGCCATGCTCATGCTGTCTTCCGCCGCCGGCGCTGGTTCCAGGGGCAGTCCATCCATAGTCCGGAGCAGGACGATATCGCCTGGTTCAATCCCAGGGGGGAGCAGGCAGACGACGCATTATGGGAAGGAGCCGCGGTTCCCGGCCTGGGAGTGTACATGAATGGTGAAAATTTCCCCAACCCCAACGCCCGCGGAGAGCCGGTCACCGATGACAGTTTCTATCTCATCTTCAATGCGCATTTCGAGGACGTGGAGTTCATCCTGCCCCCGCAACGCTGGGGCCTGCGATGGGTGAAAGTGCTCGATACTGTCGAAGGCTGGATCCAGGATGCCCCGCTGCTCGAATCCGGGGCGGCGCTCAACGTGATCCAGAGATCGTTCGTGCTTCTGCAGAATGTGACTGAGCCGGACTGACCAGCGCGTTTTTCCGAGAGCAGTAGAACGAACGCAGATGGAAACGATGCAACAGGCTGCATGTGGTCCGCAGACGGGCGATCATTCACCTGTTGCGTAAGGTCGGAGCAGCGCGTAGGGAAATGTCCTGAAAAGCGTTGCCAATTCGATCGCGCTGCGCTCGACCGCTTCGCCTGCCGTGGCCGTTTCCTCATTCAGCCTCTGTTCTTCGACGGTCTCGCCAGTCAGGAGATTGGTCCATGTCCTGCCCGCAAGCTCTCCAGGCAATAGAAGACGAGTGTCGCTCCAGACGGGTTCGCCGATGGGATATCGGCCGTGTTCCCCGATCAGCGCTGCAAACAGCCGCGGTACGATCACCAGCAATACTTCTTTTTCATGGAGCCTGGCAAAGGCGCATACGTGCTCCGCATGTCCACCCCATGCTTTCACCGGCGTGTAACCGCCTTCACGGAAAAGCCGGTCGTGTCCACGACGAAGCGCAAGGGTGCGCCAGGTCAGATAGAGCTTGATGCGGCCATCGTGCATGTTTTCCATCAGGCGCCGTGCGCATGCGCCTGCACCCTCGTCGATCCACAGCGCCCCGATTTCCTGCAATGCCTTGCGCCGGGCGGCGTAATCCACAGGACGGCGGTTGTCCGGGTCCACCAGGCTGAAGTCCCAGGTTTCATTGCCCTGGTAGATATCCGGCACGCCGGGAGACGTAAGTTTGAGCAGCAGCTGTGACAGGCTGCCGAACGCACCCATCCATGCGATCTCCTGCTGGAAAGACATAAAGTCGCGCAGGAAGAGATTGCCCGGGTGGAGATGCAGAAGTGCACGCACGAATTCCTGCACCGCATTCTCATATTCGGTATCCGGGTTGAGCCAGGAGCTGCATGTTTTCGCTTCACGTCCCGCCTTCAGCATGTATGCGCATACGCGGTCGGCCAGCTCCACCAGTTCCGCTGCATCCAACTGCTCCTCCCCGCTCCGGTGCGGACTCTGGAAAGGCCATATGCCCAGCAGTGTCTGGTACAGCAGATACTCGTCGTTGCGGCTCGGAGCTTCGTTCCTGCCCAGTTTGCGGCGACGGCCGCGGTTGAGCCTGTCCCAGCGCGCCAGCGCCCGCCGCCATTTACCGGGCATCTCCGACAGCACGCTGATGCGCGCGCGCATATCCTCGGACCGCTTGCTGTCATGTGTCGAAGTCGACAGCATCGCATGCGGCCAGAGTGCGACGCGCGCCTGGCTTTCGATGTGAAATGCTTCCAGCGATACGCCGAATCTGCCGGGGTCGCTGCCGACTTCGTTCAGCGACACCAGCCTGTTGTACTGGTAAAACGTGGTGTCCTCGACCGCCTTCGCCATCACCGGACTCGTATATTGCTGGAATTTCATGGCGAAGGTGCAGACCGCATTCCGGTAGGCTTCGCCTTTGCCCGTGGCATGCCGCGCGAGCAATACGTCCTCTATGAAATCGAAAATGCTGCTATCCGCCGCGATGCTGTGCTTTTTCGCCACTTGCACAGCCCACTTGACATAGCGCTCATCTTGCGGAGAACTTTGACATCCGGATACATACGTGCGGTAGACGGGGAAATTGGACACGATTTCCGCCAGGGCGCGGCGAATGCTGTTGAAGGTGAAGTCGCAGCTGTCGCGGTCGCCCTTGGCAATGCGCGCGAGCTGGGTAGCAAGTACCTGCAGTTCACCCGAAAGCATGTTTTCCATGATGAGATGCCGGTTCGCCCGCACCATCGTTTCCAGGTCTGGCTGCGCCCTGATGAAGCGATGATAGATATGCGTCATCTGATCCGCGCCCTTGCGATCGACGAAGAGCCCGGCACAGATCGCGCTGAAGTCATACCCCGTGGTACCGTGGATCGGCCAGGAGTCTGGAAGACGTTCGTGGGAAGCCAGTACCTTCTCCACTACGATGTAAAGGGGATGAAAGGCCGTGCGGACATTCCTCTCCCCGCTTCCTTTCTCCGTGGAGAATCCGGCCGCCATCGCCTGCAGGCGCTCGAAGTATTCCCCCGGTCCATACAGGCCGTCGGGGTGGTCGATGCGCAGGCCATCCACAAGCCCATGCGCAAGCCATTCGCGCACCAGCCGGTGAGTGTGTTCGAACACCTCACGGTTGTCCATGCACAGCGCAGCCATGTCGTTGATATCGAAAAAGCGGCGGTAATTGATTTCATCCGCCGCCGCGCGCCAGAAAGCGAGACGATAAGCCTGGGATTCGAGCAGTTCATGCAGCAGATCGATGTTCGGGGTTTCCTCCGCCTCCTTTCCGCCTTCTCCGTTGTATGCGGATACGTTTTCCACCACGTACTGTGCAATGTCCGGGCTTCTCATGAAAAGCCCTGCCAGATGGCGCTGGTAGATCTCTTTGTCGCGGGCCCGTTCGGCCGCCGCCTCAGGGGAAGTATCGTCGCGCGGCGGCAGGTGACCAAACGCCGCCATCAGGGACTGCAGTTCCAGCAACTCGGGTGTCTGGCCGTCCAGCCGCGCCTGCAGGCGTTGCAGTCCATGCCCCAGGATGCGCGGATACTCGCGCGGATCCACCGGGAACCGGTGCTCATGGTAGAAAATGCTGAACGCGCCTTGAGCGGCGTCGAATACAAGCTTGAGTTCTCCTTTCCTGAGCGTCGTCCCGTAATGATCCCCGAGGACCGGCAGCAGCACGCGTCCCGGCACGTGTTCACCCATGACGTACCAGTCGATATCGAAGTGGCTGGCGAAACGCGAGGCAGGACCATTTTCCAGCACATCCAGCCACCAATGGTTGTCGACACCGCTGATGCACATGTGATTGGGCACCAGATCCATGATCTGGCCCATTCCGCGCGCTTTCAGCATGGTTGCGAAACCCTTGAGGTCTGAAGCGGTCCCGATCTCCGGGTTTAGAGTGGCATGATCCGTCACGTCGTATCCATGACGGCTGCCGGGCCGCGCGTTGAGAATGGGGGAGAGGTAGCAGTGGCTGATGCCAAGCTCATCCAGGTATGGAATGAGCTCACCCGCCTGTTTCAGGTCGAAATCCCGGTTCAGCTGCAGCCGGTAGGTGACCCGCGGAATGGCAAGCCGCACGCCATCCCTGTTTTCCGACGGCCCTGGCGCCGGGCTGACGGCCCCTTTCTCCTGGGCGGGGCGTTCCCGGCGCAAGGCAAACAGAATCCCCTGCAGATAGGCGCATCCGTTCCATTCCTCCAGGTTGAGCGGGAGCTTGAGGCGCCAGTTGGGATAAGCCGTGTCCAGTGCACCGGGAAGATTCGGCTGCTCCTGTATACCGAAGCCGTCTTCCATCTGCATCAGCAGTATGCGGGACGGCGCACGAGCCAGATAGGTATACACCGCCGCAGCCAGTGCACCCGTCATTTCCGGAAAACCGACCTGGTGGGGGCCGCCACCGCCGAAAGTTTCCGGCAACACGCCTTCCCCTTCAAGTGCGACGAGAAGCTGAGCGCGATCTGCCGCGCGCTCGACAATCTGTCGATTGCGAGCCTCATCATCGGGAAACAGGTGCTGGCGATCCCGCAGGTCGATATCGAGCCCTTGCCAGAATCCGGCAAGGCTCGGAAGATCGTGGGTCGTCACTGCCGCCATCGCATTCACTGGATATTCATGCGGAGGTTTGAGCCTTCCATCTTCGCGCCGCTCGAAATACAGGAGCCTGGTCGACAGCACTCCTATCGGGTTCAAGGCATTGCGCACTTCATCGGGCACGGTCCCCAGGTCCTCCCCTACCACAAGACATCGGTTCCGCTGGCTTTCGAGGGCAAGAATGCCGAGCATGTCTTCGAAGGGATAAAGTACATAGGCGCCTTCCGAGGCGGGCCTGCCGCGCGCGACCCAGAAGAGGCGGCGCAGTCCCATGATGTGATCGATGCGCAGCGCCCCGCTGTCGCGCATGTTCGCACGCAGCATTTCGATGAAAGGCGCATAGGCCGACGCGGTCAGCTGATGGGGAATCCACGGCGGCAGGCCCCAGTCCTGGCCGAGCGGATTGAAGTCGTCAGGAGGCGCTCCCACGCTCGCAGTAAGTGCATGAAGCGAACGCCAGGCCCAGGTGGCGCTCCCGCCTTCCGCTACCCCGATCGCCAGGTCCAGCATCACCCCTACGCCGAGCCCCATCTCCCGGGAGCGCGCCCCCGCTGCATTCAGCTGCAGCGCAGCCTGCCACTGCAGGTACTCGAAGTATTCCACGCGATCGAGATGGGCCTCACAAAACGCCGCCACCTCCGGTGCATCGGGCTCGCGCCAGGCTTCCGGCCAGGCTGGCCAGCCCCATGCCGTGCTGTCCTGCGCGCGGAAGTGGCTTTGCAAGGCTTCGAACAGCGCATGGCAGCGCAGGCTCTCCCCTTGTTCTCCCTGGAATGCGCGAAAAGCGCACCCCCGCTCCGTATTCTGCATGAGGTGGGTGTGGCGGAAATGCTGGTAGAGCAGATTAAGCACATCTGATTTCGCTTTCGCGACGGCGGCGTAATCTACCCGTTCTGCTGCCCGGAGCGCACGGAGCCGGGCCTGGAACGGCGGTTCCATGACCATCGAGCGTGCCGCGTCGCATTCGGGGAAATCGGAAACGGACTCTACATCCAGGTAGAGTGTATTGAACCATATACGGCTGGAGGGACTGTATGGACTCGAGTGCTCCGGCGCGTCGGGGAACAGCGCATGCAGCGGGTTGAGCAGCAGCCCGTTTCCACCTGCTTCGGCGCAGAAATCGATCAGGCGGCAGAGGTCGGTGAAATCTCCTATGCCGTAATTGCGCGCGGAGCGTATACCGTACAATTGGATGGCAGCGCCCCATACCCTTCCTTCACCCTCGATGGCGGCAGGCTGGTAGCAGGAAACGGGTGCGACGATGAGCAGCATTTCGTCCCTCGTTCCGCCTCCTGTGCCGTCCATGCTCCCGTTCTCCCCGCACTCGACCGAGAAGCGGTAGTAGCCCGGTTC
>CAZYYR010000019.1:0-19514 GCA_964651465.1 uncultured Nitrosospira sp. | reverse complement strand
ACATGTAACAACAAGCGATCGATACGACCATCGCCATTGGCATCCCATGGAATATAGAAAGCGTGTTGGTGGCGGTTTTCTTTAGGGAGATTATGACCCGAGAATATGGTCGGAATTTGGTCTTCCCCTAATTCATACTTGGATTGGCTCATGATCGCCTGGCGCAGCAGTTCACCGATGCGCACACTGTCTTCCACCCGTGGCAGAGGTTTACCAACAAGCAGGTATCGCACGGTGGTAAAGCCCGGCACAGTCACTCGTGTGCTCATACGCTTCGGGCGCAGCGCATCGACCGGTCGCAAATAGCAGACTTTGCGTGCTGCCGGCGGTTGACTCCAGCCCTGCTTGCGCAATTCGGCGGTTTCTACCGATATTGCATCACAGAGATTTTCTGGGAGCGTCGAGCCCAGCTTCCTGGCAGTATTCTTATCGGATAGAAAACGATCCCGAAGCATTTGATACTCGTTGACCGGTAGAGGTGCGAGCAAGATGATGGCTTCCCCGCTCAATTCTCCGGTATCCGGGTCGAGCATCTGGTTCCCCGGCACGCAATTCGGTTCCCACGGATTGTTCACGCGATCTACATGAACCCATGACTCCGCACGACCAAGATACCCCATCACAGCAAGCAGATCATCCAGCAATGCTACCTGGTTGTCAGCCAAGTCAAGTTGAGGCCAGGTTACGTAGAGTGGCTCATCGCGAGCAACAGCCGCGAAGGCATCGAGCACAAGCGACGTATCGCCTGCTTTCCATTGCGGCATGTAATGGCGCGTGTGGCTGTGGCTGGCTGCAGGTAAAGTGTACCGGGGTAATTCCTGAGCAAGGGATTCGATTAGCGTGAGCAGCGTGGATTTCTCGTGTCGGCCCGTGTTTTTAATCTTATGATGCCAAGTAGCAACCAGGGCTCTTAATACACGCCACGGTTCGGGAGGCCAGGCCACTGCACCTTCATTGACGTGTCTATCCCATGGTGTGGCGTGATAACGTCCCGCGGGAAAAGTGAAGGCAAGAGCTAGCATGGCTCATTCCTCGCCATCTTCTTCGGTAAAGTGACTGGCAATGTCTGTGTCCTATTTTTCATTTTTATTGCCTGAAGCATATGTCACCGTCGTAACCCGAAAATCAGCCTCAGCGCTTGCGGATTTGATCAGGTAAGGTAATTCCGTTTCCAGTTCGGAAAGCGCGGGTATGATGAAATCATCTGGCTGGTTGACTCGAATGCCTCTGCATTCAAGATCGCAGGCCGTACGCAGGCGCAGCCCGGTTTCCAGGAAGGCGCGCACCTTGTATAGCGCCAGTGCAACCAGCAATTGATAGATTGCTTCCGAGAAGCCGTAGCCACGCAACTGTGCGAGGTCAAGGTTGAAATAGGCCTTGATCTCGGGAGATACGAATTCATCACGTGCGAAGGGGACATTACCGAAGCCCTTGGATGTATCACCCTTTGGATTGACCAGGTCGTTCTTTACCCCACCGCTGGCGGCAACCTTGGTGTGATACGCCTCGATGAAGCCGGATAATGCGCGCGGTAAGCGAAGGCGCCCGCCGGCGAGTTCTTTTTTGGCCAGAAATACGCCGTGCAGCAAGGCGTTTACGTCAAGGCGCAGTAACACTTTGGCCAGCTTGCGCAAATCCACGATGCCCTCTTCCATGTCCGCCAATTCACTCTTGAGCTCGTTGAACACGGACTTGTCCTGACCTTCCAGGATGTAAGGGGAGTTGATACGATGAGATTCCAGCAAGGAGTTAGTGAGTACCTTGCCGGCCTTGTCCAGAATTTTTACAATGGACAGCCCATGAAGGGCAGGTACCCAGTCATCAGCGACCTTATCCCAACATACGGCCTCCAAACGGTTTGCTACACTTTGAGCCGACTCGACCAGCAGCGTGGGCGTGCCATCCGGGCCCTCGTATTGCGCTGGACCGATCTCGGGAAAGCCTGTAGGCTGAAAGCGCGTACCTTGAAGCGGTTTTAATTCTGCTTCGATCAAGAGGCGGGGTGCATTATTCAAGGCAGATAGATCAAGAGTCATGTTTCTTTTCCTTTTTTGGATGGATCGGTTTTAACTACCTATTTCTTGGATTCCAGTACGCTACGTCCAAGTGTGCCAATGGCACCAAAGTTCAAGGGAATCAATAATGCGGCGGCGGCCCTGCGTGAGGGAATGGCACCGAGTTCCGGCAACGCATTGGATGTAAACAATGGCATCATCCCCGACGCACGCAGGCGCCGCCAAGCCACTCGAACCGCTCGATTGTCAGAATTGCCTGCTGCCAGTTGCGCCAGTAAACCTGGCGGCACTGGCACATGATGATCCTGATTCAGTAAACTCAAGTCGCAGAGAGTAAGTTCAGGTATGAAGCAGAGTTTGAGCATCGCGAAAGCTGCCGGTACGATACCTTCACCTGCCGTGTGCTCAGCATTTCCCGGGATATTGCATAAACTCATACCAGGTAGAAGTTCAGTGATTCTCTGATCCATGGAGTCATCGCTCAGGAAGGCGAGCAAGTCGTCGAGGTTGATCCCAGCGGGACTACGCAGAGGCTTGTCCGGCATCTTGAATTGTTCAGCCAGCCACAGACGGCGACACAGCAATGCGATGAGGGTATCGAGAAGACTTCCCTTGGACGCGGTATGTATGCGCAAGCGACAGGCTGGCTCGCTCGCGGCACCTTTGGCTTTACGCGCAGATTCCATCCACGTGTTGTATTTCGGGTGAACGGGAAACAGTTGAGCGCGCAACGGTAAAGGTGCGTTCTTCGTACCCTGCAGGCCTGCCACGGCGCGCGCAATGCGGAAGGCGGCTGTACCATCGTCTGCACCCAATACCCACTGCTCTGATAATCGTGGCACCGGTGGCACAAACTCCTGTGCTTTTTTGCTGGTCGCTAGCGCAGCCTGAATGTTACCCAGCAGCTTCAGAAAAGCTTGGGTTTCAGTTGGGGTTTGCGCATGACCGGCTATATCAAATAGCGCATCTTCCAATTGCTTTCGCAAAACAAGGAAACGCCTGGTCACATTTTCACCTTGAGCAAAACGGCGAAATCTATTCAACCAGTCATGTTGATCGAGCTCATCCAACCATTTGGTTTTCGGATTCTCAGTGACTTTGATGCGTGCCAGCGGTGTAGCAAGATAGGCTTTGCCGGAACGCATCAGCAGGCTGTAACGTTGAAAGCTGTCCACACCACGATAGCAACCGAGTCGATGCACGGCTCGCACGAAGTCCAGTGCATCGCGCGTGGGTTTTCTGCCAAGCGCTACCCGGCCTTCGGCGAGCAGTGCGCGGATCTCCGGATAGGTGGCAGGCTGTTGCCATAATGGCATCCACAATTCCCCGCGTGCAGATGCCGCATCACCTTCACCCAGATTGCCGGCACCTGCGCTGACAGAGCGAACGGTAAACGGATAGCTCAATATTCCTTCCGGATCATCTGCGTTGCGGCGCACTGCCGATGCGGCAAATGGAAGAGCGCCTTCGATCATGAGGATGAAATCCCAAGGATTGATGACCGAATCAGCCTCATACCCTGTTGTGGCGTTTGGTCCTCCGACTTGTCCCGGAAAGAACTGTCCAATCGCTTTTTTTACGAGGCGCGGTGCAGGCTCGCCATATAACGCTGTTCTCAGCCAGTCTATCGACTCCTGAGAGGGGGCATTGTTCGATAAGCTCAATACCTCGCCCAATCGTTGCATGAAATTGTTGGTGAAGTCGAGCCTGCCGTCATTGCCGCCCGTTCCCAGCAAAGGCGGATACTGGGCTGAATCGCCTGAGAGCAGCACAGAGGCGTCGAACCAGTCCAAGGCGGAATCCGGTAGTAATCCACGCAATTTGCGTAGAAGTGCCACTTTTGCCATGTCTTTGGGGCTGCTGCTGCGATCAAGGCCACTAAGAGCCTGCTCCCCCAGATCCAAGCACTCCCGGTATAGAGCTAACCGGAGATTGGTGCTTCTCCGAATTTCGTCTAACGCGACTTTGTTATCCTTTTCATAGAAACCACTGCCACCGTTCCATGGCGCCATGACCGGTGTTGGTTGATAATCATGTAAGAAAAATGATTCCATCGCCTCATGGCTCCACATTTGGATCGCCAGATAGCTGCCTCGCCATGCTGCGCGCGTGTCAGGATGTGCCGCAGACAGTAAGCGTAGTACACCGAGTGCTTTCAGATAACCGGCCAGCGGCGTGGATGCGCAACCGGCTAGGACGATTTCATTCATTCTGGATTCCTCCTTGCTGTACCTTGTTCCGCAGCGGAGGCGCGCCAGTCCGCCAGCCGTACCAGTGTTTCCAGCCAGGCTAACTGGAAAGGGCCATAATCATCGAGGAGCCCCAAGGTGCGCGCGGTCCAGGATGGGCCTTGCTCACCTTCACCCAGTTCCATTATGGCCAGTCGCAGCGTGGTTTCAGCACTGCGTTCTCCATCGAACTCGAGGGCGGGCAGAACGTCCCCCTCCCATATCCCACGGGCGAAGCGTTTCCCCCCATCTGCTGCTGTTTCCGTAGGCATCGCACGTAGGCTCATCCGCACTTTGCCGTGGTGAGCAACGATCAGATAGGCGATGAGGTCAGCATGGGCTTCATCGCCGTGCTGTGCGAGCCAGGCCAGCATGGAAGCCAATTCATGGCGAAAGAAAGATCGGCTATGACGGCCCCGGCAGGGCGATTTCGCCAGGAAGCCGGCGGGTGCCTGGCCGCAGCAATGCATGGTTGCATCGAAAACTTTGTGTACCTTGCCGACATCGTGCCAGCGGCCTGCGCGGATCAATGCCTCAGCATGTGTGGTTTCATCCAGCGCATTACACAGTGCCCTGACGTGTGCTGCCACGTGACCCAGATGATCGCTTAATACTATGGGTTTGAGTTGTTGGGAACGCCGGTCTTCGCCATAATTTTCTTCCAGTACGATGTTTTCAATGGGAATGACAGAAACTGCCTTCTTTGCACCAGCGTCAAATCCAATGTATTCGTCATAGCCACCATCCGCTGCTCGCAGCAGGAGCGTCATGCCTGGACGGGGACCCTTATCCAGTTTCACCCAGGTTTCGTCAAGGCTGTCCCAACGCCACGCATCATGCTTGTTCAGATGCTTCGCCTGGTTGATGGAAATGGGGCAGAGCTCCCTGCGATCCGGAGCACCTTGCGGCTGTGGCTGATTCGGATCCTCGAACTCTCGCCAGAACACCTGAAGACCCGGCACACCGGTATCACGGATATAGTCGGACACATCCACGTCAAAACCAGACAAGTCCGGGTCGGTATTGAAAAGATCAAGCAGATCCTTGCGTCGCAAGACGGTTGTGAGAGGACGCATTTCATCGACAGGCGGTAAATCACCAGGGCTGGCGCTGGTCAGGGTGGCAAGTTTATGGCGGGCGCCAGTTAACTCTTCCGCTTGGTACGGCGACAGGTCGGCATTATCGTCGGCATCGACCCAGACAATGCGCGCACCGCCGAAGGAGTTATGTTCGCCATAGCGATTGCAACGACCGAAGCGCTGTACGAGGGAAGCCCAGGGTGCCAGTTCAGTTATGAGGGATCGCGACGAAATATCTACACCGGCTTCGATCGCCTGCGTCGCCACTATGATTCGATCCATATTTGTTTCTTCATGCAAACGTTGCGACTGCTCTGCACGTTCTTCGGAACGGAAGCGCGCGTGGATCAGCAAATCATTCGGGCGCGAACGCTGTTTCTGGAGAAGTCGGAAAAGCCCTTGTGCGCGACTTACCCGATTGACGATTACCAGTGTTTGCGAAGCTGGATCGTGCATTTCCAAGACGGTATTACAGAAGACCTGGAGATACGCCTCCTCTCCCTTTTTATTGCCAGCATCCTTGCCCAGAACGAATGTTCCCCGTTTTACCGTCTTGATTGCCTTTAATCTATCAATGGCCTGCCTCCGGTCTTCATCGCTGATGCTCAAGGATTCCAGCGAATGCGAGTAGGATTTCATATCCACCGTTGCCAGCCAGTCTGGATTGAGCGTTGCCGAAAGCCATAGGGAGCGACTGCTTCGCGCAATAGGAAGGTTGCGGCGGAAGGCTTCGATTTGAGCAGATGTCGCGAGACCTGCTCCCATTAATTGCACTTCATCAAATATCCATAGGGCGTCGTTGTGCAGCAGCGCGAAATGGATAGGCCAGAGATAGCGGCTCATGCCGTAGCCGCGCATCAAGGCACGCGACAGCAACATATCCTGGGTGCCAATCAGGATCATGTCCTCTTCGGGGTACTCTGCCCAGGTTTTCAGATCCTCGGCTCCACCCATTAGCAGGTGAACCGATACTTTCCCGTTGCCAAGTTCGCCGGAGATATTGAGGGTTTGCAGCCACTCACTTATGTTTCGATGTGTTTGTTCAACAAGCACCCGCATCGGCAAGCAATAGACCAGCCTGCGTGGCGTGTCTGGATTGGAAACGGCTTCTCGCTTGCCTATACGCCAGCCTCGCTTCCACAGCCATGCCAGAACAACTGCAGCGGTTTTGCCCATCCCAGTGGGTATATCCAGCAAGTCAGGCCAGTCCTGATTTCCATTCGGCCCAAAGCGGCCAGTGGCCAACTGCCTCTGATAGTCGAATGGTCCGAAATCCTTGGTTAAGTCCTGGCCGAAAGCGTATTTGAAGAAATCGTCGTAATCCATTTTTTATCTTTTATGCGACCTTGGAATGGGGTATTACAAATGATGGATCATGCGCTCCGCTTCCTGAAGCCTGCCCATTTCAAAAAATAGAGGCGATGACTTGACTCGTTCCTTACCTTTTATACGGCGTGTTGTCGCGATTATTTAATTTCAGTCACGATTTTATTTATCCGCGCCTGATGCGATCTAGATCCTGTAAGCTGAACAGTATAGAGAGGGATACTATCATTTCGTGATAGTGGCAAACGGCAGTCGTCTGACTCTTTGAAAACAGGGCAGCAGTCTCAGGGCAGATGGAAACGGGAGATGTACCGGTTTTCGACAGGACAGGTCGCTCCGCGGCACAGAGATGATGAAAGCATAGGGCAGGGTGTCTGTCTGCCCCGAATAAGAGGGTTTTCAGCGGTAGCTGCGCAGCGTGCTTTCAAGCTGCTGGCGAACCATGGTGCGCAACGATTCGGGAAGGATCACTTGCACATGCGGCCCGTGGCGCAATATGTCCATCACCAGTTCGCGCTCGTTCCGATAGGGAATGCTCAATTCGTAGGAACCATCGGTCAGGAACTGCCCGATCTGCTGCGGATGCCAACGCTCATCTGCTACCCAGCGGGCGCTTTCCACGGAAAAGCGCAATACTGCGGTTTTATTTGCTTTGCCGCTGAAGATGCCGTAGCTGTCGGCATAGTAGGCGTCCAGTTCGCTCGTCGGAACGTTCATTGCCTCATCAGGCATTTCCGATGCACTTTTTATGCGGTCGATGGAGAAGCTGCGCAGACCTTTGCGAAGATCGCACCAGGCATCCAGGTACCAGTTGTCGCGATAACGCACGATGCGCTGCGGCGAGATGATTCGCTGCGTGATATTGTCGCGTTGCCGTCCGTGGTAGTGCAGCTGCAATTTCCGGCGTTGCAGCGTTGCACTGGCGACCAGTTGAAACCACTCGCCCATGGGGCGTCCGGCCATGCCAAGTATGCGTATGCGGTCTGCCGCTTCATTCAGGCCCAGGCGCTTGCTGCTGAGCAGTTCGCCGATGCGTTGGGAAAGCGGTTGCAGGTGTTCACGCAGCAGGCCGGGTTCAAGGTTTTCGAACAGGCGCTCGAACACCAGTAACGCCTGCAGTTCCCGTGCATTGAACCATAGGCCCGGCAGTTCATAGGTGCCGTCAGCGGCATTGCGTTCGTAATAATAGCCGGAAAGTTCGGTGTCATATTCCAGCGGCGCGCCCAGAAAGTCGCGCAGAATGCGAACCAGGCGGAATACCGTGGATTCGGAACACTCGAGCCTGGATGCCAGATTAGCGCGGCTGATCGGCGTGCGGCGATCCCGCAGGATGTTGTGGAGATGGTAGATGCGGTCGAATTTGTCCATTAATATCCTCTAGAAAAAACGCAAGGAAATTATCCTTTCCCATCGGTTGAGCCTGATCATGATGGGAAAGCATCCGGGATGCTTCAATATCAGGCATCGTTCAGGGGCATGAGGGGTGCGTTCCGGCCAGTCAAGGTAAACGTTGAACGATGAAGGATGGCGATGGGGTGCCGATTGGGTGCAGATAAAACTTTATCCATTCCACTATCCACTCAAAGTATCCGGCATCCGGTAAACTGATAACGGCCGATTTGATCCTGGATGTAGCAAGACGGTCATGATTCTAGCCGTTCTGAATATGCTGAATTGAAGAAGGGAGGGTTGCATGGATCGTGTTTCGGGAGCAGTAATGGGTGCGTTGATAGGGGATGCGCTCGGGCTTGGGTGTCACTGGTACTATGATCTGGAGGAAATGCGGAGGGATTGCGGCCCCTGGGTTGCCGGGTATACCACCCCGAAACCCGACCGCTATCACGGCGGGATGAAAGCGGGGCAGCTCTCGCAGACGGGATTGATCTTCGTCATGCTGCTGCGTTCAGTGGCGGAGCATGGAGAATACCGGGAAGACGATTTCACCCGGCGGCTGGACGAGGAACTGTTTCCGCTGCTGAACGGAGAGCCTGTGTATGGTCCGGGAAATTATACCAGCCAGTCGATACGCGAAGCGTATCGCAGGCGGGTGGAGCAGGGGAAGACATGGGGCGAAACCGGCGGCCATGCGGATACCACGGAGGCGGCAGAACGGGCGATCGTCCTGGCGGCGCACTACGCAAATGACCCGAAGAAGGTTGCCGAAACGGTTTCCGCCAATTGCCTCCTGACGCAGGGCGATGAAGCCATCGTGGCGATGACCACGGCATACAACGTGATTCTGTCACGGCTGATACTCGGGGAAAAGCTTGAACCGGGATTCTCCGACAAGCTGATGCAGCTGGTTCATGACGGCGAATTGCCTTTCCATGCGGTGACGGGAGACAATCTCGCTGCTCCGCGGCCGGGCGATCCGGACCCGCCACGCGCGGGCCGCTTCTCCTCCCCGGATGCCTTGCTGACACCCCATTATATTGCACTTGCGGCGACGGATCCGGATATCCGGATCGAGCCCGCATGGAAAGTCTCGCTTGTCTACGGCATGCCGTGCGCCATCTATCATCAGCTTCCTGCTGCGTATTATCTTGCGGCCCGGTTCGCGGATGATTTCGAATCCGCGGTGCTCCATGCGCTGAATGGCGGTGGGCAGAACATGTCTCGCACCATGCTGACTGGTGCCCTGGTCGGGGCGCAGGTGGGATTGGAAGGGATTCCGGCCCGCTTTATCGAGGGACTTGAAAACGGAGAGGAACTGGTGGCTTTGAGCCGAAAAATCGGCTCGTGGGCATAATATTCCTGCTTGCCGTGCTCTGCATAGACAGGTTTTTCAGTAGACGCGGGCGTCGACTCGGGGCACAATAGCGGGTTGCAAAAAAGGAAGGGGAAAGGGAGGAATTCGCAGTTTTCCGCCTTTTTTCAAGGTTTCGCTTCTGCTTTCGGTTTTATGGCGGGCCTCCCCGCATTGCAGAGTAGTGAATCTGGTCAGGTCCGGAAGGAAGCAGCCACAGCTATTTTCTGCAAGTGCCGGGGGTTGGGCTCGCCACCCATTTTATTTGCAAAGGGCCGGAATGACCCGGGACAGGATTATTCTGTTCTTTGCCGGCAGCAGTAGCGTCATTCATGTCCCTGTAGTCAGGGTTTCTGCCTGAGATAATTGCTCCTCGCTTCAATATCGTGTCCCAGACCCAGGTTCTCGCCCGCAAATGGCGCCCGAAGCGTTTTTCCGAACTGACCGGACAGGATCATGTAGTCAGGGCGCTCACCAATGCACTCGAGCAGAAACGGCTGCATCATGCCTATCTTTTTACCGGCACGCGCGGCATCGGCAAGACCACGATTGCGCGCATACTGGCAAAATCCCTCAATTGCAACAATGGTGTGACCCCGACGCCATGCGGGATATGCTCTGCCTGCATCGAAATCGATGGTGGACGTTTTGTCGATCTGATCGAACTGGATGCGGCCTCGAATACCCAAGTGGAGAAAATGCGCGAACTGCTGGAGAATGCGCTTTATGCGCCCACGGTAGCGCGCTACAAGGTCTATATCATCGATGAAGTGCATATGCTTTCCAAGTCGGCTTTCAATGCCATGCTGAAAACGCTGGAAGAGCCGCCGGAACATGTCAAATTCATCCTCGCCACGACTGACCCCCAGAAGATTCCGGTAACGGTGCTATCCCGCTGCCTTCAGTTCAACCTGAAGCAGATTCCGCCATCGCTGATCGTCACTCATCTCAGGCACGTGCTCGAGCAGGAGCGGATTGGCTGCGATACGGCCTCATTGCATTTACTGGCGCACTCCGCCCATGGCAGCATGCGAGATGCCTTGAGTATCCTGGACCAGGCGATCGCGTTCAGCGGGGGGGAAATCGAGGAAGCCGTCGTGCGGGATATGCTGGGGGCGATCGACCAGGGCTATCTTCTTGATCTGCTGGAAGCGCTGGCACGGGAGGATGGGGCAGGGATGCTCGCGATCGCGGATGCGATGGAGACACGCAGCCTCTCGTTCGATACGGCGTTGCAGGAACTGGCGGCCTTGCTGCATCGACTTGCCCTGGCCCAGATCGTACCGTCGGCGATAGCCGAAGATATGCCGGAGCGCGAACGTGTTTTCAGCCTGGCAAAAACATTTTTGCCGGAAGATGTTCAGCTTTTCTATCAGATCGCCATACAGGGGCGCGACGATCTGGGCCGGGCGCCGGATGAGTATGCGGGTTTCACCATGACGCTGATGCGCATGCTTGCTTTCATGCCGACGGATACGGCTCCAATGCCAGAATCGGTGGGGAGACATGAGGAAGGAGGGGAAGGGCGCCCGGCGTCCGCTGCTGTGCTGCGTCTGGAAGCTGCGGGGACGGAAGGCGCGGAACGGACAGGCCGTACAGCAGGGTACATGAGTCGGGCCAAGGCTGTGCCGATGACGGAAGCGGGCTCCCGGTTCGATGAGCCGTTGAGGGACATGCCACCCGTCCCGCCCGTGACGGAAGTCGCGGCAGGCATAGTGGCCCCGGCAGGGAAGATAACGCCCGCAGCAGCGGCGCCCCGGCCCGATCCCTCCGCGGATTCGCTCAACGGTCGCTGGGCGGGGATGATCAGCGAACTGAAGCTGAACGGCATGCCCAGGATGCTCGCCCAGCATTGCGAAATGACGGATTTTTCTGGAGACGAGATAGCATTATGCATACCGGAACTGCACCGTCACCTGCTGGATAAAAGCTATCAGGATCGGCTGCAAACCGCGTTGCGCGAGTATCTTGGCAAGCCGGTCCGGCTGAAATTTTCAGTGGGGGCCGTTACCGGAATGAGTCCCGCAGCACTGGAAGATCGTGAAAAGCAGGAGAAGCAATCAAAGGCGGTCGCAGCCGTCGAGTCGGACCCGTTCGTACGGGAACTGGTGGAGCAGTTCGATGCGAAACTGATTGTATCCTCGATCAAACCCATTCAATAGCGGAGGTTAAAATGATGAAGGGCGGCTTGGGCAACCTGATGAAGCAGGCTCAGCAAATGCAGGAGAACATGAAGGCCATGCAGGAGAAGCTGGCTTCCATTGAAATCGAAGGCCAATCGGGCGCGGGCATGGTCAAGGTGACGATGACCTGCCGCCACGACGTGAAGCGGGTCAGCATCGATGACTCGCTTATAGGCGATGACAAGGATATGCTTGAAGACCTGATCGCCGCCGCCGTGAATGATGCCGTGCGGAAGGTGGAAGCGACGACCCAGGAAAAAATGGCGGGATTCACCTCGGGGATATCGCTGCCACCGGGAATGAAGCTGCCGTTCTGATGTTCACGATTCGTGCCGCTGACGGAGAGACAGGAATATCCGATATACCCGGAATCCGGCTGCAGGCCAGCGTCTTCCATTTATTCCATTTTGTCTGATTGAACGCGCCGCGCAGCCTCGATGATTTGATCAGTGCGCTGCGCTGCCTGCCAGGCGTAGGCCCCCGTTCGGCCCAGCGGATGGCCTATCATCTGCTGCAGCGCGATCATGAAGGCGCACAGCGGCTTGCCGGTTCGCTGGACCATGCATTGAAGCACATCAGGCATTGCGAGAAATGCAACAATTTCACTGAGGAGACGGTATGCGAGTTATGCCGCTCGCCGCGACGTGATGTAACCTTGCTTTGCGTGGTGGAAATGCCGGCCGATCTGCTGATGATGGAGCAGGCACAGTGTTACAAGGGCATGTATTTCGTACTGATGGGCAGGCTGTCTCCGCTCGACGGTATCGGCCCCCGCGAGATTCATCTCGACCGGTTGCTGAAGCGAGCCCGGGACGGCGCTGTCAAGGAAGTGGTTCTTGCCACCAATTTCACCGTGGAAGGCGAAGCAACGGCCCACTATATCGGAGAGGTCCTGCACGACAAGGGGCTGAAGGTTACGCGCATCGCGCGCGGGCTGCCGGTCGGCGGCGAACTGGAGCACGTGGATAGCGGTACCCTGGCGCAGGCAGTGCTGGAACGCAGGGAGGTCTGAAGAACCCATGAGCCCGGTGCCCCCCAGACAGCCAAAATCATCCCGGCTTTCTGTTTCCAAACGGTCATCCAGATCTTCTTCATCGCGACCCTCGTCACGGGCGGGAGTGAAAAGCACACCGTCCGTAAGCGCCGCAAACAGGAGTTCTGCTGCCGCGCCCACTGCCACCCCTCCAACCCATAAACTGCAGAAATTGCTTGCACAGGCGGGGCTGGGCTCGCGCCGCGAAATGGAGGAATGGATCGCTGCCGGAAAGGTGACCATCAATGGCAAGGTGGCGCAGATCGGTGACCGTGTTGCGGCCGATGATTCCGTGCGCGTCGGCAAGCGCATCATTCACTTCAGGTCGGGCACGCGCCTGCCCCGGGTGATGCTGTATCACAAGCCCGAAGGCGAAATCGTCAGTCGCGACGATCCGGAAGGCCGGGTGTCCGTATTCGATAAATTGCCACAACTGCGATCTTCCAAGTGGATCGCCGTCGGCAGGCTGGACTACAACACCAGCGGGCTGCTGATTTTTACCACTGACGGCGCATTGGCCAATCGGCTCATGCATCCCCGCTTCGAGGTGGAGCGCGAGTACGCGGTGCGCATCATGGGGCGCCTGACGCCGGAACAGGCGGCACTATTGACGAGTGGCGTCGAACTGGAAGACGGCCCGGCAAAATTCGACCACCTGTCCGATCAGGGCGGTGAGGGGTCCAATCGTTGGTATCGCGTGATACTGAAGGAAGGCAGAAACCGCGAAGTGCGGCGCATGTTCGAAGTGGCAGGAATGACGGTGAGCCGCCTGATGCGGGTACGTTTTGGACCAATCAACCTGCCGCCGCGTCTCAAGCGTGGAAAATCGATGGAACTGGACGAGGCGGAGATTCAACGTCTGCTGGAGTTGATCGCGCATCAAGCCGCTGAAGACTGACAGGACAGGAAGCGTTCCGTCCAGACGAGGACATTCGGTCGGCCTGCAGCATAAGAATTAACGTCGCTGGCCAGGAAGCTGCTCCCGCCTCAGCAGGAAAACGAATTCATCCCCCGCGCTGGTTTCGAGCCATGTAAAAGGCGTATGAGGAAAAGTCCTCTCCAGCACCTCGCGGTTATGGCCGATTTCGACGACCAGTATCCCCCGCTCGGTCAGATGGGCTGCCGCGTTCTCCAGTATCGCCCGCGTTGCCTCCAGTCCGTCGACACCGCTTGCCAGGGCAGCGCGCGGCTCATGGCGATACTCTTCCGGCAGGCGTGACATCGCATCGGCATCGACATAGGGGGGATTGCTGACGATAATGTCGTAGCGCCGGGCCGGCAGGCCTGTAAACAAATCGGACTGGATCAGGCTGATTCTTTGTTCCAGCCCGTAATCGCTCACGTTCTTCCTGGCAACCTGCATCGCCTCCACGGAAATATCGCTTGCATCCACCACGGTATCAGGAAATGCGTGTGCAAGCAGTATGGCAAGGCATCCGGAACCCGTGCAAAGATCAAGGGTGGCACCGATATCATCAGGTTCCGCTATCCATGGCGCAAGCTGTTCCCGCAGCAATTCTGCGATGAAGGAGCGCGGTATGAGCACGCGCTCGTCCACGTAAAAACTGAAATCCCCCAGCCACGCTTCCCTGGTGAGATAGGCAGCGGGGATTCTTTCCGACGCACGGCGCTCGATCACGCTCAGTACCTGCTCCAGTTCCGTAGCGGTAAGGCGCGCATCGAGAAAGGGATCGAGCCGGTCGAGCGGCAGGTGCAGGGTGTGCAGGATGAGATAGACCGCTTCGTCGTAGGCCGAGGCGGAGCCATGGCCGAAAAACAGGCAGGATTTGTTGAAGCGGCTTACTGCAAAGCGCAGCAGGTCACGTACGGTGCGAAGTCTGGATTTGGCGTCGGTGTACATGAACTGCCTGCTTTCGGTGAAGGTCGCGGGTCAATACGTACGCAGTGTCTATTCGTGGGCTTTCACCTTGTTGCGCCATCCATCCGGGATTGTCCTGGAAAGACTGATCGCGGACTACTTCGGCAACAGGCTTTCCAGCGTCAGGCGGTAGATTTGGGGCAGCTGTTCCAGATCCTCCACTTCCACGTATTCGTTGATCTTGTGTATGGTCGCATTGCGTGGCCCAAGCTCCACGACCTGGGGACAGATATCTGCGATGAAGCGGCCATCCGACGTCCCGCCGGATGTGGAAAGCTGGGGTTCGATTCCGGTTACGGCTTCGATCGCATGGCTGACGGCATCCACCAGGCCGCCACGGGGGGTCAGGTAGGGCTTGCCGCTGAGCTCCCACACGAGGTGGTAGTCGATTTTTTGCCGGTTGAGGATTTCGTATACCCGCGCCTGGAGGGATTCGACCGTGCTCGCAGTGGAGAAGCGAAAGTTGAACAGCATGGTCACTTCACCCGGGATGACATTGGTGGCGCCGGTGCCGCCGTTGATATTGGAAATCTGCCAGGTGGTGGCGGGGAAGTATTCATTGCCTTCATCCCACTCGGCTTGCGCCAGCTCGGCGATGGCGGGGGCTGCGAGATGGATAGGGTTCCGTGCCAGATGAGGATATGCGATGTGACCCTGTATGCCTTTGACCGTCAGCGCTCCCGACAGCGAGCCGCGCCGCCCGTTCTTGATCATGTCGCCCATCTTGTCCACGCAAGTCGGTTCGCCCACGATACAGTAATCGATCCGTTCATTGCGTGTCTTGAGCGCTTCCACCACCTTGGCCGTGCCATTCACTGCCACCCCTTCTTCGTCGGAAGTGATGAGCAGCGCGATCGAGCCGCCATGATCAGGATGTTGAGCGACAAACGCCTCGATAGCCGTGACGAACGCCGCGAGCGATCCTTTCATGTCCGCGGCGCCCCGGCCGTAAAGCCTGCCGTTGCGCACTACCGGCGCGAACGGATCGCTGTCCCATTGCTCCAGCGGACCGGTGGGAACGACATCGGTGTGGCCGGCAAAGCACAGCAGCGGCGCACTGGTCCCGCGTCGCGCCCACAGATTGTCCACCTCGCCGCAGCGCATTCTTTCGATCCCGAAACCGATCTTTTCGAGACGACGGATCAGGATGTCCTGGCAACCTGCATCGTCGGGTGTGAGCGAACGGCAGGCGATCAGCTCCTCAGCGAGCGCCAGAGTGTCATTTGGCATAGGATGTCTTTCCGGATAATCTGGATGAGCAGGAGCTCGAGGTTTTGTCTGGATATTCCGCCATGGAAAGCGCTCGGTAAAGCAGTAGTTGGGCCGGGTGCCGGCTCAACACCGAAAAAGGATAGGACGCCATTGCCGGGAAAGGCGATGAAGTGCCAGGCTAGATGCCACGCAACAGTTCGTTGATGCCTGTTTTTGAGCGGGTTTTCGCATCTACCTGCTTGACGATGACGGCACAGTAAAGGCTGTATTTTCCATCGGTGGACGGCAGGCTGCCGGAAACCACTACGGAGCCGGGCGGAATGCGGCCATAGATGATTTCACCGGTTTCGCGATTATAAATCCTGGTGCTCTGGCCGATATAGACGCCCATCGAGATGACTGAATTTTCGCCGACGATCACGCCCTCCACGATTTCTGAGCGCGCACCGATGAAGCAGTTGTCCTCGATGATCGTCGGGTTTGCCTGCACCGGTTCCAGTACGCCGCCGATGCCCACGCCTCCGGAAAGGTGCACATTCCTGCCCACTTGGGCACAGGAGCCCACCGTGGCCCAGGTATCCACCATCGTTCCCTCGTCGACATAGGCGCCGATATTGACGTAGGAGGGCATCAATACGACATTGCCCGCAATGAATGCGCCCTTGCGCACCGCCGCAGGGGGCACGACCCGGAAGCCGCCATTTCGAAAATCCTTGGAACTGTAATCCGCAAACTTCGAGGGAACCTTGTCGAAATAGTTGGAAAATCCACCCTTGATGAAGCTGTTATCCTCTATGCGGAACGAGAGCAGCACGGCTTTCTTGATCCACTGATTCGTCTTCCACTCACCATCCGTCTTTTCCGCCACACGGAGCCTGCCGTTATCGAGCATCTCCAGTACTTGCATAATGGACTCCTTGAGCTTTGCCTCGACATTGCGGGGAGTGATGTCGGCTCGACGTTCGAATGCTTCTTCAATGGTACCCTGGAGCTGATCCATGCTTTTTCCTTGATTGTTCGATGTGTTTCCCTTGATGCCCTTGATGCTCATCAATGTGATTGCAGGCATTCCGGCATTTTCCCGCTGTTCGGTAGCTGCAGCAAGGGCATCAGCATTTTGATGCGCTCGGCCGCGGCTACGCATTCCCCCAGCGGCGCAACCAGTGCGACGCGGACGAAATTCTGGCCGGGATTCATTCCATGGGCATGGCGCGCAAGATAGCTGCCCGGCAGAACCGTTACATTATAATCGCGATAAAGCTGATGCGCGAACTCGACATCGTTGACGGGTGTTCTTATCCATAGATAAAAGGCCGCATCCGGCAGGGATATTTCCACGGCCCCGAACAGTACCCCGGTCACCGCGGCGAATTTTTCGCGGTAGAGGCTGCGGTTTTCGATGACGTGATCCTCATCGTTCCAGGCGGCCTCGCTCGCCACCTGCACGGCCGGATTCATGGCGCTGCCATGATAGGTGCGGTACAACAGGAACTGCTTGAGTATCGCAGCATCTCCGGCAACGAACCCGGAGCGCATGCCGGGCACATTGGACCGCTTGGAAAGGCTGCTGAATACGACGAGACGGGGAAAGTGGCTGCGTCCGAGACGATGAGCGGCTTCGAGTGCGCCGAGCGGGGGAGCATTCTCGTCGAAATAGATTTCGGAGTAACACTCGTCCGAGGCAATGACGAATCCATAACGGTCGGACAGTTCGAACAGCCGTGCCCACTCGTCCATGGACATGACCCTGCCGGTAGGATTGCCGGGCGAACAGACATATACCAGCTGTGTTCGCGACCATGTTTCGGGCGGAAGCTGGGCGTAGTCGAGCGCGAAATCGTTTTCAGGCAGGGTGTTCAGGAAGTGGGGCGCGGCACCCGCCAGCAGCGCGGCGCCTTCATAGATCTGATAGAAAGGGTTGGGACACACCACGACGGGAGCCGGAAGGGAACGGTCGATCACTGCCTGGGCAAAGGAGAACAGCGCTTCCCGGCTGCCATTGACGGGGAGGACATGCGTATCGGGATCGATGGCGGGCAGATGATAACGCCGCGTCAGCCAGTTCCCGATACGCGCGCGCAATGATCGTGCCCCTGCGGTGGTGGGATAGAATGCCATCTTTCCGAGATTGTCGGCCAGAGTGCGGCGAATGAACTCAGGCGTGGCGTGCTTGGGCTCGCCGATATGCAGATTCACGGGAGTGAAAGCCGTGTCCGGTTCGACTCCCTCGAACAGTTCATTCAGTTTCTGAAAGGGATAGGGCTGCAGGCGGTTCAGGTAGGGATTCATTGAGAGGGCCTCGAAGGTCTTACCGAGGCAGCCGTTCCCGAGGTTCAGTCATTGATCGAAGCAGGATTATAAAGGCGGGATGTCTTGCCAACCAAGCAAAATAATCACGGTCGACATGACATTCTCCCGGTTGCAGCCCTGCTCGTGGGTGCCATCATCTGGGGCATACTGTGGTATCCGTTCCGGTTGCTGGAGCAAGCGGGAGTCAGCGGACCGGCTGCAACCTCGATTGCTTATTCCATTGCCTTGCTGGTGGGGGCAGTCATATTCCGTACGCATTTGCGGAAATCCAGCATCCGGGTACACCCGCATTTATTGATCGGAATCGGGCTTTTCGCCGGCTGGACAAATCTCGCGTATGTGCTGGGTGTCATCCATGGCGAGATCATGCGCGTCATGCTTCTGTTTTACCTGGCGCCGCTTTGGACGATCGTGTTCTCGCGTCTCCTGCTGAAAGAAATACTGACCCTGCACGGTTACCTGGTCATCGCTTTTTCGCTGGCGGGCGCAATCGTCATGTTATGGCAGGAAAATGGTTTCTCGCTACCTGCCAGCTACAGCGACTGGATGGGATTGTCGGCCGGTTTCATGTTTGCGCTTTCGAATGTGCTGAGCCGAAAGGACCAGTATCATACTGTGCAGCTGAAATCGGTAGCGGTATGGGTCGGCGTTGCGCTGGTCGCCTTCACGTACAGCTGTTATTTTCCGGACAAGACTGGATGGGACGATATTTCCGCGGGCAACTGGCTGTTGCTGCTGGCGGTCGGGCTGGTCGTATTTGCCCTGAGTTTAATCGTGCAGTATGGTATCACCCATACTCCGGCGAACCGTGCGATTGTCATCATGTTGTTCGAACTGGTCGCGGCCGCCCTGTCGGCGTATTTTCTGGCGGGAGAAGCGATGACACCGAGGGAATGGATCGGCGGTGCGATGATCGTCGCGGCCAGCCTGTTTTCGGCAAGAATGAATCGGGAGTAACGTAGGAGATGCCGGACGCGGATGCGTGACCCCTGCATGCATTGCGGATTTACCTATGACGAGGACAGATGAATATGATTCATCACGTGGTTTTTCTGGAACGGGATTCGCTGAAGGTGGAGGTGCGCCGGCCAGGCTTCGGGCATACCTATGAAGAACACCCGCGCACCGCTCCCGATCAGGTGGCGGCGCATTTGCGCGATGCCACGATAGCCATCATCAACAAGGTGGAGCTGAACGAGGACACGCTTGCCCGATTGCCCAGGCTGAAAATGATCGCTATCGCGGCAACCGGGTATGATGCCATCGACATTTCGGCCTGTCGCGCGCGCGGGATTGCGGTCGCGAATATCCGCAATTATGCCGTTCATACCGTGCCCGAGCATGTGTTCGCCATGGTGCTCGCGCTGCGCCGCAACCTGCTGGCGTACCAGGAGGAGATCGAGCGCGGCGCATGGCAGAAATCCGATCAATTCTGTCTCTTCAACCACGATATCAATGAGCTGTTCGGCGCAACCATGGGCATCGTCGGAGACGGCGTGATCG
>CAZYYR010000018.1:0-19546 GCA_964651465.1 uncultured Nitrosospira sp. | reverse complement strand
GGCTTCCTGATCCTTCTACGCGGGAAGGACGGCTTTCAATCTGGGATGAAATATGGAAAAATCCAGCTATTATGATGGATCAAGCAGGTGAATCTCATGATTGACCGTAATGGATACCGTTCGAATGTCGGTATCATTCTATTGAATTCGAAAGATGAGGTTTTCTGGGGAAAACGTATCAGGCAGGATTCATGGCAGTTCCCCCAGGGGGGCATCAAACCGGGTGAGAGCCCGGAGCAGGCGATGTATCGGGAGTTGACGGAGGAAGTCGGCCTCCATCCGCGGCACGTCGAAATCATCGGCCGAACACGCAATTGGCTTCGATATGAGGTTCCGGATCAATGGATAAGGCGCGATTGGCGGGGAAATTACAAGGGGCAGAAGCAGATATGGTATCTATTGCGCCTGATTGGGCGGGATTGCGATGTATCGTTGCGTACGAGCGTTCGTCCTGAATTCGACGCATGGCGATGGAATCAATACTGGGTGGAACTGGAGTCTGTGGTCGAGTTCAAGCGTCAGGTCTATCGACAGGCCCTGACCGAACTGGCTAGACTGCTCAGCCACCCGCCAGCGCCGCTGGGCCTCGACGGCTACGGCCATTCAGACTACGAGGTACATGGAAAACACGGCGCTGTCTCTGTCAAGGCGGGTGAAAAGCCGAATGACCGCGCCATTTGAAACGTTGCGTGATTCTGGTTATCGGGACGGGCACCGGGGAATCCGGATACGCGAATTCCTGAATCATATCGTTCATCCTGCATATCAGGCTCACACGCGCCGATATTTTTGTTCTCGTCTCCAGATGGCGGATGACCATGCCCACAGAGGGAACTTTGCAGGCGTAATCGGCTGCGCCACTACAGCCGGCGTTTTTTAGGAGACTACTGATGATAATGCGGGCATTTATCATATCACTGCTGTCTGTTGGAACCATTGCAGCCCCTCCGGTCCTGGCTGCCGATGAGCCCATCCAGCCGATCGAAGCCGTGAAACCTCAGAACGAAAACAAGGTAGAGCTGGGAAAAATGCTTTTTTTCGATCCCCGATTATCCAAATCGGGATTCATCTCGTGCAATTCATGCCACAACCTGAGCATGGGAGGCACGGATAACCTGCAGACATCCGTCGGCCACAACTGGCAGCAGGGCCCGATCAATTCCCCGACGGTGCTGAACTCGAGCCTGAATCTGGCCCAGTTCTGGGACGGGCGCGCCAAGGACCTGAAGGAGCAGGCCGGCGGACCCATCGCAAATCCAGCCGAGATGGCCTTCACCCATGAACTGGCCGTAGGTGTGCTGCGCTCCATTCCCCAGTACCGGGACCGTTTCAAGCAGGTCTACGGCTCCGACAAGATCGATATCGACAAGGTGACAGATGCGATCGCCGCTTTTGAAGAAACGCTGGTGACGCCGGATTCCCGTTTCGACCAGTGGCTCAAGGGCGACAAGAAGGCTCTTACTCAAACCGAGCTGGAAGGATATAAACTTTTCAAGGACGCCGGATGCGTGGCCTGCCACCACGGCGCTGCCGTGGGGGGCGCGTCGTTCCAGAAATTTGGCATTCACGAAGCGTACAAGACCCAAAGCAAGGCGGAAGGCAGGTTTGCGGTAACTGGAAAGGATGCCGACCGCTTGATGTTCAAGGTGCCCACCCTGCGGAACGTGGAACTGACTTATCCTTATTTCCATGATGGCGCTGCTGCAACCCTGGAAGAAGCCGTTGAGATCATGGGGCGGCTGCAGCTGGGCCGCAAATTCACCAAGGATGAAAACGCGAAAATCGTGGCATTTCTGAAAACGCTCACGGGAAAACAGCCCGAGTTTAAGCTTCCCATCCTGCCACCTTCGACCAAGGACACACCGAAACCGAAACCGTTCAGCTAAGCTGACCAACGGCGACGGAAATTCGTCCTATAATAAGTTGTCGCAAGTGTTTCGAAAGTTACCCGGGCTGCGGCGCAGCCCGGGTAACCTGTTCACCAGTCGTGCCGTATCCCGAAAAGAATGATGCGAGAAGCCGAACCACTTCCTGCACCATTCAGCCCGGCTTTTTTTCATGACGAAGGCCCGGCCCGCCCCATGCAGAGAATATGGATTTAGTCTTGAAAATCAAGTAGAGTAAACTCTTGAATAACAAAATACGGAGTCATCAATGAGCGCTAAGGGGCAATTGTTACAAGACCCGTTTCTGAATACATTACGGAAGGAACATATTCCGGTTTCTATCTATCTGGTAAACGGCATCAAGCTGCAGGGACATATCGATTCATTTGATCAATACGTCGTATTGCTCAAGAATACCGTTACCCAGATGGTGTACAAGCACGCGATTTCCACCGTGGTCCCCGCAAGGGCTGTCAATATTCCATTTGAGGCACCTTCCGCACCTGATGCTTGAGTATCCCGCCGGGAGCATATCCGATGAAAACACCGCTGCTGACGCCGCTGTCCTGGTCAGCCTCGATCTCGACGACAGTAAAGACGACGATCCGGCAGAGAATCTGGAAGAACTGCGCCAACTGGCGGCAAGCGATCGGCTTGCGATTTCTGCAATAGTCAAAGGCAGACGTTCCCGACCGGACCCTGCCACCTTCGCCGGCAGCGGAAAAGTCGACGAAATCACCATGGCGCTCGAGCAAACGGGTGCTTCCCTGGTTATTTTCAACCATGATCTTTCTCCGGCACAGCAACGTAACCTCGAGCGGCGCCTCGGACGGCGCGTGATAGACCGGACCAGCCTCATCCTCGATATCTTTTCCCAGCGGGCTAAAAGTCATGAGGGCAAGCTGCAGGTCGAACTCGCGCAGCTTCGGCATCTCGCGACGCGCCTGGTCCGTGGCTGGACCCACCTGGAGCGCCAGAAAGGAGGCATCGGCTTGCGGGGCCCGGGGGAGACGCAGCTTGAAACCGATCGGCGCCTACTGGGCAAACGGGTCAAACTGCTGCAGGAGAAGCTTGCCAAATTCGAGCGCCAGCGAACGTTGCAGCGCCGCTCCCGGCAGCGCGCGCAGGTGATGTCCGTCTCGCTTGTGGGTTACACCAATGCCGGCAAATCCACCCTTTTTAACAGCCTGACCCATGCCCAGGCTTATGTGGCCGATCAGTTGTTTGCCACTCTGGATGCTACGACACGCAAGCTCTTCGTCCCGGATCGCGGCCCACTCGTTCTTTCCGATACGGTGGGTTTTATCCGCGATCTTCCCCACACCCTGGTGGCTGCGTTCCATGCTACGCTGGAGGAAACGGCACAGGCCGATCTGTTGCTGCACGTGGTGGATGCCGGTTCCGTCAACCGTGCCGGCCAGATCGCAGAGGTAAACAAGGTATTAAGGGAGATCGGGGCTGATCGCATTCCCCAGATACTCGTTCTGAACAAGATCGATCTGATCGATTTCTCCGGGACGGCAGCGGGTTATCGCCGTGACGAGTATGGTAAAATCGAGCAGATTCGATTAAGCGCAAAAACCGGCGAGGGAGTGGAACATGTCCGGCTGGCATTATCCGAAGCCATGAAGGAGCGGATTCAGCCGGAGTATCTGGATCAGCCGGGACTTGCAAGCGTCATCCGCGATAGACAGATCAATTGAGTGAAAAGGATTCCGGCTCCTCAATGTACCGTGGATCGGGATCAGGTTTTTATTACGGTTTGATGGCCTGCTTCCATCAAACAAGAAAACGGGAATCATTATGGGATTGAACGATCCTCAGTGGGGAAGAAAAAAAGGTAATTCCGGTCCACCTGATCTGGATCAGCTGTGGCGCAATTTCAACAGGAAGCTCAACAACCTTTTGAAACGAAAGGGTGGTGGCCGCAATGGATCGGGCGGAGGCGAGGGGCCGGCTCCCGCCGGCCCGAAACAATATGGAGGCGGAATAGGGCTGCTTGTCGGGCTGCTCCTGCTGCTATGGATAGGCAGCGGTTTCTATATCGTCAACGAAGGTCAGCGCGGCGTCGTACTGCGTTTCGGCAAGTACGTGGAAAGCACGCAGGCGGGGCTGCGCTGGCACCTGCCCTATCCTGTCGAAACGGTTGAAGCCGTCAACGTAAGCCAGGTCCGCACCGTGGAGATCGGCTATCGGAACAATGTAAGAAGCAAGGTATTGAAGGAATCGCTCATGCTGACGGATGACGAGAACATCATCGATATCCAGTTTGCCGTGCAATACATTCTTAAGAATCCGGAGGAATTTCTGTTCAACAACCGCGAGCCGGAAAACGCGGTGCTGCAGGCTGCGGAGACGGCCATCAGGGAAATCATCGGTAAGAGCAAGATGGATTTCGTGCTTTATGAAGGCCGGGAACAGGTGGCCGCCAAGGCAACCGAGTTGATGCAGGATATCCTCGACCGCTACAAGATAGGGATCGCCATCAGCAAGGTGACCATGCAGAACGCCCAGCCGCCAGAACAGGTTCAGGCCGCGTTCGACGACGCCGTCAAGGCCGGTCAGGACCGGGAGCGGCAGAAGAATGAGGGTCAGGCCTACGCCAACGATGTGGTTCCCAAGGCGAAGGGTAACGCCGCGCGCCTGCTGGAAGAGGCCGAAGGATACAAGCAGCGGGTGATCGCAAGCTCGGAGGGTGAGGCGAGCCGGTTCAAACAGATACTGGTGGAATACAACAAGGCGCCGGGGGTGACCCGCGATCGCCTCTACCTGGACATGATGGAGCAGGTGCTTTCGAGCGCCACCAAAATCGTTGTGGATCAGAAAAGCGGCAGTAACCTGCTTTATCTGCCGCTGGACAAGCTGATCCAGATGAGCGGAACGTCGTCTCCACCTGCGTCGGCATCCGAAATTCAGTCCGCCCCCCAGGAGATGGCTCCTGACAGCGCTGCTCGTACGCGAGAGGCATTTCGTGGTCGTGAACGGGAGACGAGATAAGTGAAAAACTATGCTTCCATCTTGCTGGGCGTCATTGTCGCCCTGATTTTGCTGGTAAGTTCATCGGTCTACATCGTGGACCAGCGTCAGCAGGCCATCCTGTTCCAGTTGGGAGAGGTCGTTGATGTCAAGACTTCTCCAGGGCTTTATTTCAAGATTCCGATTGCGCAGAACGTGCGTTACTTCGACTCGCGCATCCTGACCATGGATACGGCCGAGCCGGAACGTTTCATCACCTCGGAAAAGAAGAATGTCCTGGTCGATCTGTTCGTGAAATGGCGCATCGTCGATGTCAAGCAGTATTACGTCAGCGTACGGGGGGATGAAATGCTGGCGCAGACCCGCCTGTCACAGACCGTCAATTCCAGTCTCCGGGACGAATTCGGGAACCGGACGGTCCACGACGTGGTGTCAGGCGAGCGCGACAAGATCATGGAGATCATGCGGCAGAAGGCCGATGCCGACGCACGCAAGATCGGCGTCGAGGTTGTGGATGTACGGCTGAAGCGGGTCGATCTGCCGCAGGAGGTCAGCGAATCGGTCTATCGCCGGATGGAAGCGGAGCGGAAGCGGGTAGCCAATGAGTTACGCTCGACGGGTGCAGCCGAGTCTGAAAAGATTCGGGCGGATGCCGACCGGCAGCGGGAGGTGGTCCTCGCTGAGGCTTACCGGAATGCGCAACAGATTAAGGGGGGAGGCGATGCGCAGGCGGCGGCGATCTATGCCGAGGCTTTTCAGGCAAATCCGGAGTTCTATGCCTTCTATCGCAGTATGGATGCCTATAAGCAGAGCTTCAGGGACAAGGGAGACATGATGGTCCTCGAACCAACCTCGGAATTTTTCAAGTATCTGAAGAGTACGGGGCGAGGGGCAAAGTAACTCTCCTTGCATGAATGCCCGGTCGAAATCTGCTCCACCTGCTTGCCGATTGATCTGGAGGGGAGATCAGATGACGTCGTCCCGTGGAGCACTGTCCGGCTGTGCCTTCCTCCTTCCCTCATGCATGCGGGAATTGCGCCTGGCCGTGAATCGCAGTGGGTCCTGAGTGGAGCCGATGGAAAAAATGCTTCCCATTTTTCCTGCAGGATCCCGCTGCAGTCCCGTTCAGGGACCCAAGGAACGTTAGCAGCATGGGAGATACGTTGCTGATGGCTATTGCATTGATGCTGGTGCTTGAAGGGCTGCTCCCCTTTCTGGCCCCCGGCTTGTGGCGCGATACATTCCGGAAACTGACCGAAACCGGAGATGGACAGATACGTTTCATCGGTCTGACCTCCATGCTGCTGGGCCTTCTTCTGCTCTACCTTGTGAAATAATCCAGCCGTGGCATCCCCTCCCTTTCTGATGCAGCTGTAGTAAACAAGCATGCGCGCGTGGCTACTCCCCGAGTATATTGAGGACATTCTTCCTGCCGAAGCGCTCCATACGGAGATGATGCGTCGGCGCGTGATGGATTGCCTCCTTGTGCACGGCTATGAACTGGTCATACCCCCTCTGGTGGAGTATGTGGATTCCCTCCTGACGGGAATAGGTAGCGATACCAATTTGCGCATGCTCAAGGTAGTAGACCAGCTGAGCGGCCGCATGATGGGACTGCGGGCGGATATGACACCCCAGGTTGCGCGCATCGATGCGCATCTTTTGAACCGCAATGGCATCACCCGCCTCTGTTATGCGGGAAGCGTCCTGCATGCCCGGCCATCCGGCCTGACCCGCACACGGGAACCCCTTCAGATCGGTGCCGAACTCTATGGACACCTCGGGCTGGAGAGCGACCTGGAAATCCAGCGGCTCATGCTGCGCTCGCTTGCCATTGCAGGTATCGACCGGATCCACCTCGATCTCGGCCATGTTGCGGTATTCCGCGGCCTGATAAGAGGGGCGGGAATTTCCGCCGACAGGGAAAAGGAATTATTTGCGGTGATACAAGCCAAGGATGCGAGCGCATTGAAAGAGCTTTGCAATGGATTGAAACAGCATGTGGATAAACATGCGCGGGACGCATTCCTGCTGCTGCCCGACCTGTACGGCGATGCGGCCATAGTGTCTCTCGCGCGCAGGTCCCTCCCCCGATATCCCGAGATCGTTACGGCGCTGGACGAACTGGAAACGGCAGGAACGGAGCTGAAACCGCTGGTGGACACACTGGCGTTCGATCTGGCAGATCTGCGCGGCTATCACTATCACAGCGGCATGGTTTTCGCGGCCTACACGCGTGACAGTCCCAACGCAATTGCACAGGGTGGACGTTATGACGAGATTGGCAAGGCGTTCGGCAGGGCGCGCCCGGCAACCGGGTTCAGCATGGACCTGAGAGAGTTGTCCCGGCTTATCCAGCCCGCAGCGTATCCCAAAGGCATATTGGCGCCGCATGCAAAGGGAAACGATACGCTGACGGAGAAAATTGAACAGCTCCGCGGTGAAGGTCAGATTGTTGTGATTTGCCTGCCCGGACATGAGCACGACCAGGATATGATGAACTGTGACAGAAAACTGGTACAAGAAGGAGACACCTGGGCCATCGTGGAAATCTGACATGAGCAAAAACGTAGTCGTAATAGGAACGCAATGGGGCGACGAGGGCAAGGGTAAAATTGTCGACTGGCTGACGGATCACGCGCAAGGCGTGGTTCGATTCCAGGGAGGACACAATGCCGGCCATACGCTGGTCATCGGTGGCAAGCAGACCGTCCTGCACCTGATCCCCTCCGGCATCCTGCGTGACAACGTTGCCTGCTATATCGGCAATGGTGTGGTCTTATCGCCTTCCGCGCTGCTGGAGGAAGTCGACATGCTGGAGGAGGCAGGGGTCGATGTGGTGGGAAGACTGCGTGTCAGCGAAGCCTGTCCCCTGATTCTGCCTTGCCACGTGGCGCTCGACAATGCCCGTGAAACGGCGCGGGGGCTGGGAAAGATCGGCACGACGGGGCGCGGGATCGGTCCTGCGTATGAGGACAAGATTGGGCGCCGTGCGATTCGCCTCCAGGATCTTTTTCACCGCGACCGTTTTGCTGCCAAACTGGGCGAGATGCTGGACTATCACAACTTTGTGCTGAAAAACTATTTTCATGCGCCCGCCGTGGATTTTCAGCAGACCATGGACGATACCCTGTCCCTGGTGGAGCGAATCAGACCCATGATGGCGGACGTGCCGCAGCTATTGTTCGAAGCCAGCCGGTCCGGCAGGAACCTGCTGTTCGAAGGCGCGCAAGGGACGCTGCTCGATATCGATCATGGCACCTATCCGTTCGTCACGTCGAGCAACTGTATCGCCGGCGCTGCGACCACGGGGAGCGGCGTTGGCCCGCAGATGCTGCACTATGTCCTGGGCATTACCAAGGCCTATACCACCCGAGTGGGTGCCGGACCTTTCCCTACTGAACTCGACAATGAAGTTGGAAGGCATCTGGCGAAAAGAGGAAACGAGTTTGGTGCGACCACGGGACGCCCGCGCCGGTGCGGGTGGTTCGATGCGGCCGCCCTGAAGCGGTCCATCCAGATCAATGGCGTTTCGGGACTTTGTGTCACCAAACTCGATGTCCTGGATGGGGTCGAGACGCTGCGGCTCGGCGTAGGCTATCGTTTGACGGAAAATAACGGGGAGAGCAGTTTTCGCGGCATACTGCCGGTAGGAGCCGAGGAGCTTGCCTGTTGCGAACCGGTTTACGAGGAACTGTCCGGCTGGACAGAAAGCACAGTCGGCATAAGGGATTTCAATAAATTGCCGGAGCCTGCGCGGAATTACCTGAGGCGCATGGAAGAGGTCTGCGAAGTATCGATCGACATGATATCGACCGGCCCCGACCGGGAGGAAACGATCGTCCTTCGACACCCTTTCGATTAGGGCTGTCTCCCGGCTCTGGCATTCCGCAAGGTGACACAGTAGCAGTGCGCTATACAATACGCATCGCCGACTGGAAACATGACAGCCAGGCGCTCAGACAGGTGCGTGAGACGGTTTTCATCCGCGAACAGAGGGTCCCGGTCGAACTCGAATGGGATAAACATGATGCTGCAGGCTGCATTCATCTGCTGGCGCTGGATTCTTGCGGCGATCCGATCGGAACCGCCCGATTGCTGCCGGATGGCTCCATAGGACGCATGGCCGTACTCGAGGCGTGGCGAAAAAAAGGCGTAGGAAGTTCCCTGCTGAGATGCCTGCTGAACGAGGCAAGGCGCCGCGGCATTCACCCGGTCAGCCTGCATGCGCAGGCACATGCCGTTGGCTTTTACCTCAGGTTCGGCTTTCGAGTAAGCGGGGGAGCGTTCACGGAAGCCGGGATTACGCATGTGAAAATGGTGCTGAATGACACTACAGGCTGATCGAGACAGCCTCGAACACCACCGATTCTTCCTGTCCCACAGATCGGCGAGTAGGTGATCTGGCCCCCCATCAAAAGGGAAGCGTGAAATCCAGGGACAGCACAACCTGATCCTTGTGGCCCCCGAACGGCCGGTAGGTTGCACCGTGCAACGCATCCACGATATCGTAGCGGACATTGGGCCGGACATTGAATTGCTGTGCCGCCTTCCAGTCGATTTTCAGTGTTTTTGCCGCCTTCCAGTTCATCCCCACCGTCACCGCGTAATAATCCGCAGGCATGCTGGTACTGTTGCCCAACTGATAACGCCCCAGCGCATAACTGAATCCCCGGTTGTTGGTGGCGGCCGCGACCCGTCCCGGTGAAAATATGCGAAAGCCGTCTCGATCGCGGAACCATTCCGCACGCAAGCCTACGGAAAGCTCGGGCGTGAGGTCATAGTACAGGTGTGTATTGATGCCATACCATTCGGCATTCTTGTTTACGCCGTTCAGCAGGACGCCGCCCGCGTAACCATGGTCGTGCTGCAGCACGAAATGAGTCTTGGGGGTAAACCTGTGCTTCAGGACGATGCTGTATAACATCCACGGCTCGTTACTCCGAGTAGAAGTTTCGCTGTAGGTACCGCTGATGTTGGCCGAACTCCCCATATCGTCGCTGGTCCAGGTAATGCCGGCGATTCCGCCCCAGTTGCCCAGTTGTTTGTCGAAGCCACCATCCCAGCCGCCAGTCGCGCTTCCCGTGGTCACGCCCCCCAGAAGCGTCCAGTTGTTCGTGAGCTGATAATTGCCCAGCGCGCCGGTATGGGTGAACGGTTCCCCATACTGCATGGTATACGCGTGTGTATAAAAGAAATTATCGGGGGCTGGAACGGATTCGTAGCCAATGGGTGTATAGAAATGGCCGACCTTCACGTTCAGACCGTTACCTACCGGCACGTACGCTTCGAGGTATGCCTGCGGAAACGCAAAACCGTAATATCGCGTCGAGGCACAGCACAAATCCAGATCCCAATTGCTCCTGCTGAGGGGTTGACCGTTATTCACGTCGAATGCGGGTACACCATAGGCCTGGGTAAAAATAGCATCGGATCCGAACAGAAAGTCGACCCGCGCTCCCAGATCCCATTCGCTCCCCTCTGCCACGACCGGTCGCTGAACGAAAATATTGAACTGATTCAGCTGGGCCCGGTTGGAACGATCGGCAAACGTTACCGGACCGTTGAACCCCGTGGACTGGCTCGGATTGAATGTCGCGCCACCGTTGATCCACCCGCCCAGTCTTATTCCGCGGTCCTCGAACCACTCCATTGCGGCATTGGCATGAACACTGGCTGGACTGCCGACAGTTGCAAACAGACTGACCGCGGAGGCAAGAATCATCTCGCTTCTGCGTTTTAGGAACATGCAGGCCATAGCGATTCCTCTTGAAAAGAAACACTACTATTGGAGTTGTTATTCTCTCCACACCGTAACATGACATATGTCAAGAAATCGTTGGTAATTTGTCAATTTTTTGTGAAAGATAAACTGCTCGCCCTTAAAAACAAAAAGAGACATTACCCGGACACAGGACAGGAGCTCAAAGTATAGTTCAACTCGACTCGTCTCGCTGAGCAGCCTCCCGCTTCCTTTTCCCCTGATGAGCCAACATGACATAAAGCACTTTAAACATAAAAAACTTGCAAAAGTTGGCAAAGCCTGCTATACAGGAACTAACGAAAGGTAAAAAGACGAGCAGGAGGTGTGACATGAAAAAGACGGTAATGAAGACGTTGTTTATTGCCCTGTCGGCAACCCTGATGACCGCGTGCGCTCAAACCGGTCCTCTGGGAACCGTGGAAAACATTGAAACGAGCAAGAGCATTCAGCGCGCGAGCGCCCAGGGCGATCATGCGGCGTTGTCAGTCTACTTCGAGAAGGCAGCGCGTGAATTGCAGACGAAAGCTGCGGAACAAAGGAAGCTGCTGGAGCATTACGAGGACAAAAGCTATCTTTATGGCCGATCGGCTCAGGATCTGAAATCCCATACGGTTGCTTTGATACGGAAGTATGATGAAACCGCAGAGAAAAATATACAGGAAGCCGCAGCCCATCGCCAAATGGCACTAGAGCAGGCCCGTCAGCATAACCTGGCGGCGAGAAGTAATTGAATTATCTCGCGCCGTGGCCCTTCCTCGCTGATCTGTCCTGATCGAAATAGCCCGGCGTGTCATATTCACGTCATCCCCAAATACCGCACAATGCCATGATCAGAAAGGAATGGTCGCGTCGAGGGAAAACAGGATCTGGGCTTTGCGATTATCGAAGGGCCGGTACGATTGATGAATACCATCGGCTCTGTCGTAACGAATATTGGGTCTGATGTTCAGTTTTTGCATGGGCTCCCAGCTGGATTTGAACCTTTTGCCTGGCTTCCAGTTCATGCCGAGCGTGACAGCGTAATAGTCGGCGGGCGCGATCGAGACCATCGAGGGATCGCCAGCATAGCTGGACCCCCTGTTATCGAGCGCAGCCACGGTCCGGAACGGAGAAGGGACGCGAAAACCATCCCTGTCGCGGAACCACTCGCCGCGAATGCCGATTGACAGGTCATCCAGCAGATCGTAATACACATGCGTATTGATGCCATACCATGTTGTATCCTTGGGCGCGCCTCCCAGCAGTACGCCGCCTGCCCAACCGTGAACATGGTGAAGAACCAGATGGGTTCTGGGCGTGATCCTGTGCTGCAGCACAAGGCTGTACATGCCCCAGGGCTCTTTGCTGCGTGTCGAAGTCTCGCTATACGTTCCGGTAATATTGGCGGAAGTTCGCGCATCATCGCTCATCCATGTGATGCCTCCGATACCGCCCCAATTGCCCAGCTGCTTATCGAATCCTCCATCCCATCCGCCGGTAGCGCTGCCGGTGATCGCCCCGCCCATCACGGACCAGTTGGGATTGATCCTGTAGTTGCCCACGATCCCGGTATGGGTAAATGGCTCTCCGTTATTGAACGCATAGGAATGGGTATAAAAAAAGTTGTCAGGAGCAGGCACGGTCTCGTAACCGGTAGGTGAGTAGAAGTGGCCTGCCTTGACGTTGAGACCGGTGCCAATCGGCACATAAGCCTCCACATAAGCCTGGGGGAGTGCAATACCATATGTGCGTGTGGATGAGCAGCAAAGATCGAGATCCCAATGGCCCCTGCTCAAGGACTGGCCGGTGTTGACATCAAAAGGCGGTACTCCGAACGCCTGGGTATGGATGGAGTCGGTGCCGAACATGAAATCGAAACGGCCCCCGATATCGAATGCCTTGCCTTCCGTTACCACCGTTCGCTGGAGATAGAGATTGAACTGGTTCAATTGAAAGCGGTTGGCCCGGTCGGCGAAGGTGACGGGGCCGTTGAAGCCGTTCGACGGATTGCCGGGGTTATAGGTTGCACCGGCATTCACCCATCCCCCCACGCGAAATCGGGCAGCCTCAAGCGCCTCCGGCAGTTCGACGGCATGAAGATATCCTGACACCAAACTTGACAACAAGCTCCCGGCTATGCACAGAATACCTTTCTTGCGCTTGAGCAAGCATTTCCATTTCATTTATGAATTTTCCCGGGGAGCATCTGAAAGCTTCAAATCTGAAACATGCCGGCATCCTTATCCAAATTATCCCAAAAATAATTTATAGGCCGGATTCTTGCTCTCATCCCAGTAGCGGTTGCTGAAACGGTCGAGAAATGCCTTGAAATCGGCTTTCTCTTCGGGCGGAACCTCTATCCCGACCAGCACACGGCCATAGTCTGCGCCGTGGTTCCGGTAATGGAACAGGCTGATGTTCCAGTGATGGCTCATGCTGTCCAGGAATTTCATGAGTGCGCCGGGCCGATCGGGAAATTCGAACCGATAAAGAAGCTCATTCTCTATCTCACGGGCGCGTCCCCCCACCAGATGGCGGACATGCAGCTTGGCCATTTCATTGTCGGTCAGATCCTCCGTGCACAGTCCGTTTTTTTCCAGGCTGCTGATCAGCTTGGTGGCTTCCTCGCGATTGCGTACGGACACCCCGACAAATACATGCGCCTCCTCCGGATCGTCATAACGATAATTGAATTCGGTAATGCTCCTGGTTCCCAGCATGGCGCAAAACTTCTTGAAACTGCCGGGTTTTTCGGGAATGGTGACCGCCATTATCGCCTCGCGCTGCTCCCCCAGCTCCGCTCGCTCGGAAACATGACGCAGGCGGTCGAAATTCATGTTCGCGCCGGATGCGACGGCCACCAGATGTCGATCCCGCAGCTTTTCACGCTTGGCATACGCCTTGGCCCCGGCGATGGAGAGCGCGCCGGAAGGCTCCAGGATGGCGCGGGCATCCTCGAACACATCCTTGATCGCAGCGCAGATCGCATCGGTATCGACCAGCACGATCTCGTCCACCAGTTCGCGGCATAGCTTGAATGTTTCCACCCCCACGTGTTTCACAGCCACTCCGTCAGCAAACAGCCCGACCTGGGCGAGCTTGACCCGGCGCTTCTGTTTCAGGGATTCGTACATGGAACTGGCGTCAACGGGCTCGACGCCGATGATCTTGATTTCCGGATATAATCTCTTGACATACGAAGCAATACCCGAGATAAGCCCGCCGCCGCCTATCGGCGCAAATATCGCATGGATAGGATCCGGATGCTGGCGCAGGATTTCCATGCCGATCGTGCCCTGCCCCGCAATGATGTCGGGATCGTCATAGGGATGGACGAAGGTTATGCGCTCTTCCGTGGAGATTTTCAGCGCGTGCGCATAGGCCTCGTCATAGGAATCTCCGTGCATAATGACAGTGGCCCCGCGTGCCTCGACCGCCTGCATCTTGATCTGCGGCGTCGTGAAAGGCATCACGATGGTCGCGTGGCAATTCAGCCTCTGCGCTGCAAGCGCAACCCCTTGGGCGTGGTTGCCCGCCGATGCAGTGACCACGCCACGCTTGAGTGCGGAAGGGGAGAGCTTGACCATCTTGTTGTAGGCTCCCCGCACCTTGAACGAAAAAACTTCCTGCATATCCTCGCGCTTCAAAAACAATTGATTATTGATGCGCCTGGATAAGCCGGCAGCGAGTTCCAGCGGGCTTTCCCTTGCAACGTCGTATACCCGGGCGGTAAGTATTTTTTCGAGATAGTTGTTTTTCATCACATCCACATCAGATAGACGGCCATGTCAGGAATCCGGCATTTTATCATGCCGACAAACCCTGAATGTCCAGCTTCATTGTTAAAATTGACGGATCGTATTATGCTCATACCCAATCGAAACTTCTTGTCCAAACCACGCTCATGACGCAAGACGAACAGAAACGCGCTGCGGCTCAGGCCGCCATCGAACATATTCCGACAGGATGTATCGTAGGCGTAGGCACAGGTTCCACCGCGAATTACTTCATAGACGAACTGGCGACGATTAAAAATCGGATAGAGGGCGCAGTGGCAAGTTCAGATGCCACTGCGCAGCGCCTCGGCAGCCATGGCATCGAAGTCATGGATCTGAACAGCGTGGACTCGCTGCCGGTATACGTGGATGGCGCAGACGAAATCACCGAATGGCTGCATATGATCAAGGGCGGCGGCGGCGCATTGACCCGGGAAAAAATCGTCGCCGCCGTAGCGAGGAAATTCATCTGCATCGCAGACCATAGCAAGCTGGTTCCCGTCCTAGGGAAATTTCCGCTTCCGGTCGAGGTCATCCCGATGGCCCGCAGTTACGTGGCCCGGGAGATCGCGCGGCTGGGCGGGCAGCCGGCGCTTCGCCAAGGCTTCGTCACGGACAACGGCAACGTGATTCTCGACGTCCATGGCTGGCAGATCCTGAACCCGGTCGAGCTCGAGGACGCGATCAACCGGATCGTCGGTGTCGTTACCAACGGCCTGTTCGCCAGGCGCGGAGCCGATCTGCTCCTGCTGGGCGGCGACAGTGGAGTAAGAACCATCGTCATCTGACTCCGGCATCTCCAGCGAAATAAAATTGTCATAACCGCTCTGTATCATGTTCTGTCATTTTTGCGTCTGATCGATCAAGAGGTATGCAATGGCAAACAGCGAACACATCTCCAAACAGTTTGACGCCGATCTAGAAGCGGTGCGCACCCGTGTGCTGCACATGGGCGGATTTGTGGAAGAACAGATCGAAAAGGCCATCGAGGCACTGACCACCGGCAACGAAAGCCTGATCGAACACATCATCGCGAATGACCATCGGGTCAATGCGATGGAAGTGTCCATAGACGAAATCTGCAACCAGATCATTGCGCGCAGGCAACCGGCAGCGGGCGATTTGCGCATGATCATGACGGTCATCAAGACCATCACCGACCTGGAGCGCATCGGCGACGAAGCCGAGAAGATTGCACGCATGGCCAAGCTGATCTATCAGACGGACCGCATGCACATGCCGCGCTTCGTGGAGATTCGGCATGTTGCGCACGTAGCCCGGGAAATGCTGCGCAAATCGCTGGACGCTTTTGCGCGCCTCGATCTGGCAGCGGCAGCCCAGGTCGTGCGGCAGGATGAGCAGGTGGATGAGGAATTCCGCTCCATCATTCGGCAGCTCATCACCTTCATGATGGAAGATCCCCGCAAGATTTCCACTTCGCTGGAGATACTCTTCGTAGCGAAAGCGATCGAGCGCATCGGCGACCATGCCAAGAACATGTCGGAGTATGTCGTCTACATGGTCAAGGGCAGGGATGTGCGTCACGTCACGGCTGATGAAATCGAGCGTGAAATAAGAGAATAACCGCCCGGCCTCGGAACAGGTCTGGAAAATCCATGCTCGAATACTCGACCCTTGCAGCAGTAGACCTGGGCTCCAACAGCTTCCGATTACAGGTTGCCCGTGTCGTGGGCAAACAGATTTATCCGCTCGACAGCCTGCGCGAAATGGTGAGGCTCGCGGCCGGGCTGGGAGCCGACAAGCGGCTGGATGACGAATCGCAGGCGCGCGGCCTTGATTGCCTGAAGCGATTTGGCGAGCGTTTGCGCGGATTCCCCCCCCACGCCGTGCGCGCCGTCGCCACGAATACCCTGCGTGTAGCCAGGAACGCGCCGATCTTCCTGAAAAAAGCAGAAGCCGCCATTGGATTTCCGATTGAAGTCATCGCGGGACACGAAGAAGCACGGCTTATCTACCTCGGTGTCGCACATGGGCTGCCAACCTCGGGCAGTGCCCGGCTCGTGGTGGACATCGGCGGAGGGTCCACCGAGTTCATCATCGGTCATCGCCTGAAGCCGGTCAAGATGGAGAGCCTGTACATGGGATGCGTCGGTTACAGCCTGCGCTTCTTTTCAGACGGCAAGATTACCAAGCGCGCCATGCGGCAGGCTGAACTCGCTGCCCGCAGCGAGATACAGACGATTGCATCGGAATTTTCCAGCATTCATTGGCAGGAGGCCTTCGGTTCATCCGGCACTGCCCGGGCGCTGGGCGAAATCATCACCCTGAACAATCTTGCCGTAAACGGTGCCGGTGGCGATATTACCCGCGAGGGACTCGAAAATTTCCGGGAGTATCTGCTCGGGGTCGGTGATATCAGGAAAATAGAGATTGCCGGGCTTCGCGCAGACCGGACCCCTGTCATTCCCGGCGGCTTTGCCATCATGTCAGCGGCGTTCTCGGAACTGGGCATCACCGCCATGTCCCAAGCCATGGGGGCTCTGCGCCAGGGTGTGCTGTACGACTTGCTGGGACGTTTTCACAACCAGGACATGCGCGAGGTCACCGTACGGCAGTTCATGCAGCGCTACCGGGTGGACGCAGCGCAGGCACGGCGGGTAGAGTCGCTGGCCCTGTCCATAGGGCATCAGCTGCGGGCCCATTTTCCCGATGATGCAGACGAGTTGTTGCAGATTCTGTCATGGGCAGCCCGTCTGCACGAGGTGGGCATCTCGGTCGCCCATTCGGGCTATCACAAACATTCGGCCTATATCCTCGCCAACGCCGACATGCCCGGTTTCTCGAGGATGGAACAGCAACGCCTGAGTTTGCTTGCGCTGGGGCACAGAGGAAATATCGGCAGAGCGGAAGATTGTACGGTCGAGCCCGGGATCGTCATTCTGCTATTTGCGCTACGGCTGGCCACGCTATTCCATCGCAGCCGCATCGATGTCGATCTGCCGCCGCTGCACGTCAGCCTGCAGCATAAGAAATTTGAACTGGGCATCCCCCGCGGATGGCTGACGCGCAACCCCCTGACCGACAACGCGCTGGCCGTGGAGACCTCGCAATGGGCCGTTCTCGATTACGGTTTTTCAATCACGAAAGAGGAAAACAGGCGACTCACCAAGGGGAAGACTACCAGAAGCGTGACCGACGTATAGACTCCGTAAAACCAGCCCATGCATTCACATATCAGGAAAAGATCGGCTAAAGCGGGACTGCCGCCCGGCACGCTGGTGCATATCGGTGCGAAGAAAAGCGCCTCTCCGTATATTACCTTGATAAATTATGATACGGCAGAAGTGCGTGAATCCAGGGTGGCTGCTGCGGACCTGGTCGAGAAAGTCAGCCACGCCGCGGGCATCACGTGGATCAACATTCACGGACTAGGTGACGTTGACATGATGGAGCAGATTGGCGCCTGCTTCAACCTTCACCCACTGGTTCTGGAAGATATATTCAATACCGAGCAGCGGTCCAAGCTGGAAGACTATACGGATTATCTTTACGTGGTGCTGAAATCCTTCGGTTACGCATCTCATAAGGGAGAAGAGCGCATCTATTCGGAGCAGATCAGTCTGGTGCTGGGTAAAAGTTTCGTGCTCTCTTTCCTTGAGGGAGACAGCGTTCAGTTCGAGTCGATACGCGATCGCCTGCATTCGCGCAAGGGTCAGATCAGGAAGCTGGGCGCGGATTTTCTGCTTTATAGCCTCATCGATGTCATCGTCGACAGTTACTTCATCATTCTTGAGCGGCTGGACGAGAAAACCGAGGCGCTGGAGGCAGAACTGATATCCCATCCTCAACCACGTACCCTGCATTCGATATATCGCCTCAAGCGCGAGGGGGCTTTTTTACGGAGATCGCTCTGGCCGCTGCGGGAGGTCATCAGTTCATTGTATCGCGGCGACTCGACATTGCTCACTCACAACACCCTTCTATATCTGAGGGATGTATATGATCATACGATACACATTATCGAATCGGTCGAATCCCTGCGTGATCTGACGGCTGGGATGCTGGATATCTACATGTCCGGCGTGAGCTATCGCATCAGCATCGTAATGAAAGTGCTGACGGTCATCACGACCATATTCATGCCATTGACCCTCATAGCCGGTATTTACGGGATGAATTTCAGGTATTTGCCAGGAGCAGGATGGGAGTGGGGGTTCTTTGCGGTACTTGGATTCATGGCCTTGATCAGCGCGGGAATGCTCATGCTGTTTCGCTGGAAAAAATGGCTTTAGCGAAGCGCCTCTATAACTCGAACACCTGACCGCGCTTCACTCTCTCGGGTCTGAACTCACCCGCCACGGACCGAACCTCTGCCATTATGGCTTCCTCATTGCCCGGCTCCATATGCGTAATCAGGACCCGAACGGCCTGAGCGGGCCGAGCCGGCTTGAAGAGCTGCTTCAATCCCCGGGCTACGAGCTCCGGCCGCATATGTCCTGAAGCATTGGCACCTGCAATGTCGTGATTGAGAAAAGTGCATTCGATCATCAGGTAGCGCAGGTTATCGATCGCGTTCAATGCAGTCCAGAATGGCTCATGATAGGTGGTATCGCCGCTGAAGACAAAGCTGGCCTCGCAGCTGTCGATCTGATAACCCACCGCCGGAACCGCATGCCGCACCGGCAGGGCAGTGACCCGTCTTCCGGCGGACTCCACCGTCTGCCCCACCAGAATCGGCTGTAAAACGACATACGGACGCTCGGGTACGGGCAATGCGGTATAGTCGGGCCACAGGCGAAAATTGAACATATGCTGCTTCAGGATGGCGATCGTTTCTGGCAATGCATACACATGGAGCGGTGTATCCCGGCGCGGTCCCACCATGTCGGCCAGCATGGGGAGCAGCCCGGCATGATCCAGATGCGAATGGGTTAGAAATACCGTCCTGATTCGCAGCATCTCCGCGAGGGCCAGATCCCCAGCTCCGGTCCCCGCATCGATCAGAATATCGTCATCCACCTTCAGGCACGTGGTTCTCAGATCCGCTGCCACACCCCCGGTGCATCCCAGTATGGTTACCTGCATGTCCTCCATACTCCCGAAAAGTGACTACGACTTCGCGTCACCGTCCATGCATCATAGACTATCCACCGGAAAAATCCCTGCTCACTCAAGATCCCTCACGGCGATGTCGGACGCGCAGT